>JAVVFE010000012.1:9478-19444 GCA_032251175.1 Thermohalobaculum sp. | reverse complement strand
GCCGGCGCGCCCTCAGCGCGGCGTCAGGCCGCCGAGGAAGCCCGCAAGGTCGCCATAGCCGGTGTGCCGCTTCTCGAACGCCAGCCCCAGGCGCGCCGCCGCCTCGCGCGCCCGGGCTTCCAGCCCGGCATCGGCGGTCTGCGCCAGAAACACCACCCGGTCGTAATTGCCGAAATACAGGTCGCGCAGCTCGGGGTGCCGGTCCAGCCCCAGCCCGCGCCAGACCAGCGCGTCGAACTGGCGGGCGAGGAAATCGGTGAGGTAGAAGGCGCCGATCTCGGCCTCGGCCCGGGCCTCGAAGACGGCGTTGCCGTCGAAGAAGCTGTAGCAGTGCGGCCCGGCGATGCGGCTCACGCCCTCCTCGGCGCAGACCCGGTCCAGCAGCCCGCCGGTGCCGCAATCGGCATAGACGACATGGACCGCCTCGTACCCTTCGGCGCGCGCGCGGCGGATGCGGTCGCGCACCGCGTCGGGGATCCGGGCGGGGGTGTTGTGCAGCTTGGCGGGCAGGCAGGCCAGGTCGAAATGCGCCCAGCCATTGACGCGGTTCAGCGCCAGGATCTCGCGCGCCAGCGCGCCGCAGGCGATCAGCAGCACGCGCCCCCTGCCGCGCAGTTCCAGCCCGGTCTCGGTCAGCGTGTCGTCGTCGGGCAGCGGGCGTGTCATCGCCGGGCCTCGTGATCCCGGACGCCCCCGGTGCGGGGTGCGCCCCTCAGCGCCGGGCCGCGGGCCTCAGCCCGCCGCCGCCGCGCGGTTGTGCTTGCGCGCCATGAAGCTCTTGGCGGTCTCGACCGCCACCGCGGCGTCGCGGCAATAGGCATCGGCGCCGATCGCACGCCCGAATTCCTCGTTCAGCGGCGCACCGCCCACCAGCACGACATAGTCGTCGCGGATGCCCTTTTCCTTCATCGTGTCGATCACGACCTTCATGTAGGGCATCGTGGTGGTCAGCAGCGCCGACATGCCCAGGATGTCGGGCTTGTGGGTCTCCATCGCCTCGAGATAGTTCTCGACCGGGTTGTTGATGCCGAGGTCGTAGACCTCGAAGCCCGCGCCCTCCATCATCATCGACACCAGGTTCTTGCCGATGTCGTGGATGTCGCCCTTGACCGTGCCGATCACCATGGTGCCCAGCCGCGGCGCGCCGGTTTCGATCAGCAAGGGCTTCAGCACGAACATGCCCGCCTTCATGGCGTTTGCCGCCAGCAGCACCTCGGGCACGAACAGGATGCCGTCGCGGAAGTCGATGCCGACGATGCGCATGCCCTCGACCAGCGCCTTGGTCAGCACGTCATAGGGCGTCCAGCCGCGACCCAGCAGGATGTGGACGCTCTCGACGATCTCGTCCTTGAGGCCGTCATAGAGGTCGTCATGCATCTGCTGGACAAGTTCCTCGTCGTCCAACTCGCTCAGGATGATGTCGTCTTCCTCGGCCAAGGCTCGATCTCCCCGGGATGAAACTGTCGTGCGCCCCATGGCGCGTCCTGCGCGTTATGGGCGAAAAGCCCGGCCCGCGGCTCCGAGAAAACCGTCATTCGCCGGTGACAAACCGACAGACTGCGACCCGACGTGTCGCCAGCGCCACACAAGCGCGGCATTGCGGGCGCGCCGGCCGGGCGCGTCTCAGCCCCGGCGCCGGCGCCGGCGCCCCTCGCCCCCCTCGCCCGCCGCCTCGGTGCCGTCGCTGGCCGAGGTGAACTCGCCCAGCCGGGCGCGGATGGTGTCGAGGTCGGGGCGCGGGCCGCGCTGGTGCGCCTCCAGCGCCGTGCGCATCGCCCGCAGGTGCTCGGCCTTGGTGCCGCAGCAGCCGCCGATCAGCCGCGCCCCGGCATCGCGCGCGAGGCAGGCGTAATCGGCCATCAATTCCGGCGTGCCGTCGTAGTGGATGTGGCCGTCATGGTATTTCGGGATGCCGGCATTGGCCTTGGCGACCACGATGGCATCGGGCGCCGCTTCGGTGATGCCCAGCACGGTGCGCAGCAGGTCCGACGCCCCGGTGCCGCAGTTCGCGCCGATGGCGATGGGCGGCGCCGCAAGCCCCGGCGCGATCTCGGCGTAATGGCGGCTGGTGACCCCCATCATGGTGCGCCCGGCGGTGTCGAAGCTCAGCGTCACGCAGAACGGCGCGCCGGTGATGGCGGCGGCCTCGGCTAGCGCGCGCAGTTCCTCCTCCGAGGAAATCGTCTCGCCCCAGATCACGTCGGCGCCGCCGGCCATCAGCCCCTCGATCTGCTCGGCGAAGGCCGCGACCGCGTCGGCGTGGCTGAGCGAGCCCACCGGTTCCAGGATCTCGCCGGTCGGCCCGACCGAGCCTGCCACGATCACCCGGCGCCCGGCCGCGTCCGCCACCTCGCGCGCCAGTTCGGCCGCGCGCCGGTTCAACTCGACCACCCGCCCCTCGGCATGGTGCAGCTTGAGCCGGTAGCGCGAGCCGCCGAACGAGTTGGTCAGGATCAGGTCCGCCCCCGCATCGACAAAGCTGCGGTGCAGCGCCTTGACCTTCTCGGGCTGCTCGACGTTCCACAATTCCGGCGCGTCGCCCGACATCAGGCCCATCTCGAACAGGTTGGTCCCCGTGGCGCCGTCCAGCAGCAGCCAGTCGCGGTCCGCGAGAAGGTCGGTCAGGGCGTTGGTCATGACGGTCTGCCTCACAGGCATCTGATTCGGTGGATGGCGACTATAGCGTCCCCCACGCCCGGCCCAAGGGCAAGGCCCGGCTGTGTCAGGCGGCGGCGCATCAGGCGGCAGTGCGTCAGGCGGCAGTGCGTCAGGCGGCGGCGCGGGTCAGGTCGGCGATCCGGCCGATCATCGCCTTCAGCCCGTTCGACCGCTGGGCCGACAGGTGCTGCGCCAGCCCCAGCCGCGCAAGCTGGGCCTGCGCATCGACCGACGCCGCCTCGCGCAGCGGCAGCCCGGCATAGAGCGCGTGCAGGATCGCGATCAGCCCGCGCACGATCATCGCATCCGAATCGCCCCGGAAATCCAGCCGCGCCACCCCGTCCGCGCCCTCGTCGACCGAGGGCACCAGCCAGACCTGGCTGGCACAGCCCTCGACCTTGTGGGCGGGGATCTTCAGCGCGTCGTCCAGCGGTGCCATCTCGCGGCCAAGCTCGATGACATAGCGGTAACGGTCCTCCCAATCGTCGAAAAGCTCGAAATTCTCGGCGATCTCCTCGAAACGGGGCTGGGCGGTCATCGGTCGTCTCCGTGGCTCAGACCTTCATCTAGCGACGCATCCGGCCCCCGTCCAGTGCCGGCCCGGTCATGGCGCGGCACGGCGCAAACCCAGAATTCTCTTTCCCTTCGCCGGGCATTATGGTCCATCGCGATTTCGTGATTGGCTCAATGGAAGGTCCGCGATGCGTCTCTCCCGCTTCCTCGTTGCCGGCCTCGGCCTCGCGCTTGCCGCGGGGCTCTCCGGGTGCAGTCTGTTCGGCGGCGAGGAGGAGGCGTCGACCGGGCTGCTGTTCGACAAGCCCGAGGCCGCCGCCCTGCGCCCGCCCGCCCCGGTGCAGGCGCTGCGCAACATCGAGATCGGGCGCACCCGCGACGGCTATGCCATCGTCGCCTATGGCACCGCACCGACCACCGGCTTCGGTGCCGCCAGCCTCGCGCCGCGGCGCGACGGGCAACCCGGCACGGATGGCTATCTCGACTTCGATTTCGTTGCCGTGCCGCCCGATCCGGCGCTGAACATGCCGCAGGGCTCGATCGCGTCGCGCGCGATCCGCGCCGACACCTTTCTCACCATCAAGCAGGTGGGCACCGTCCGCGGCCTGCGGGTGCACAGCGCGACCAATTCGGGTCAGGTCGACTTCTGATACCCGTTTTCCCTGAGCCCGACTCATGCCGTGCTGACTGTGCTGCGCCCCGGGCTTGACCCGGGGCCTCGCGTCGTCAGCGGCGGGAACGCGGCCCCGGCTCGGGGGCCGGGGCAGCGGACGTCCCAACGATCGGTTCCGATCAATACAGGCTGGTATGAGCCGCCGCCCGCGCGCCCGTTCGGGCCACCCACGCGGCGCTGTCCATGCCCGCGCGGCGCGGTCCACCCGCGGCCCCGGCCTGCCGCGCGGCGTGATCGCCCGGGCCGCTCAGCCGAATTCGAACACCTCGACCCCGCCCGGGCGCGCCACCAGGCCCAGCTCGCCCGCCATCAGGCGCAGCGCGTCGGCGCCAAACACCTCGCGCCGCCAACCGCGCAGCAACGGCAGGTCGGGGTCGTCTTCGCCCGCCAGCGCGTCGAGGTCCGCGGTCGAGGCGATCAGCTTGGCCGCGATCCCCAGCGCATCGGCGCGCGCCTTCAGGAACACCCGCAGCAGGTCGGCGACCGCGGCCGACCCCTCGCGCCGCCGCGGCGGCGGCGGCAGGGTCGGGCGCTGCTCGGGCGGGCAGGCGATCCCCTCGGCCACCGCGCCAAGGATGCCGGCGGCGAAATCGGGCTTGCGCGCCTCGCGCTGCACCAGCCGCAGGCGCCCCAGTTCCTCGACCGTCTTCGGCCGGGCGACCGCGATTTCCAGCAGCGCATCGTCCTTCACCAGCCGCTGGCGCGGCACGTCGCGGGCCTGCGCCTCGCGCTCGCGCCAGGCCGCCAGCGCCGCCACGATCGCCAGGAACGCCGGGCTGTTCGAGCGCGCCTTGACCCGTTTCCAGGCGTCCTCGGGGCGCGAGATATAGGTCTCCGGGTCGGTCAGGATCGCCATTTCCTCGGCCACCCAATGCGCCCGCCCGGATTTCTCCAGCCGCTGCGACAGCGATTCGTAGATCGTGCACAGATGCGTCACGTCGCCCAGCGCATAGGCGAGCTGCTTCTCGCTCAGCGGCCGGTGCGCCCAGTCAGTGAAGCGCGAGGACTTGTCCAGCTCGGCCTTGGCGACGCGGCGCACCAGCGTCTCGTAGCCGACCTGCTCGCCGAACCCCAGCACCATGGCCGCGACCTGGCTGTCGAACATCGGCTGCGGGATGACCCCGCCCAGGTGGTGGAAGATCTCGACATCCTGCCGCGCGGCATGGAACACCTTGATCACGCCCGGGTCGGCCATCAGCGCGAGCAGCGGCTCGAGCGCGATGCCCTCGGCCAGCGGGTCGATCAGCGCGCCGACCGCCGCCTCGCCGTCCAGCGCCGGGGCGGCAAGCTGGACCAGGCAGAGCTGCGACCAGAAGGTGCGCTCGCGCATGAATTCGGTGTCGACGGTCACATAGGCGCCCCGGGCGCAGCGGGCGCAGAGGGCGGCGAGCTCGTCAGTCGTGGTGATCACTTGCATGGCGGCATTGATTAACGCCGCTTTGCCGCCCTGTCGCGGATTTCTTTCGCGCCTGCTTCCATTCCCCGCAGGCCCCGCTAGGCTTGCGGCATTCGCGTCACGGGCAAAGGACGGGCAGCCGATGCAGACCGTGCTGATCGCAAACCGCAAGGGCGGCGTCGGCAAGACCCTGGTCGCCGTCACGCTGGCCGCGGCGCTGGCCGGGCGCGGCGCGCGGGTCACGCTGGCCGATGCCGACCGCCAGCAATCGGCGCTGGGCTGGCTCGCCCGCCGCAGCGCCGAACTCCCCGCGATTCGCGGCGCAAGCTGGCAGAAGGCCGACGACATCGGCGCGGTGCCGAAGAAGACCGACTGGCTGGTGATCGACGCGCCCGGCGCGCTCAGGGGCAACCGCGCCGAGGCGCTGGTGGCCGAGGCGCGCGCCGTCATCGTGCCGGTGCAGCCCGGCATCTTCGACCTCGAGTCGACCGCCGCCTTCCTCGCCGAGATCGAGGACCTCCGGCGCGTGCGCAAGGGCAAGGTGGCCGTCCATCTCGCGGTCAACCGGGTCCGCGAGCACAGCCGGGCGGGGCGCGAGCTGGCCGCGGCACTGGCCGCGCTGGGCCGCGCGCCGCTGGTCTGGATCCCGGACCGCGCCGCCTATGGTGCGCTGACGGCGCGGGGCGCCAGCATCTTCGACACCGGGAACCGCCGACGGAGTCGCGCGTTGGAGACGTTACAGGCAAGCTGGGCACCGCTTCTGGCGGCGCTGGACGATCCGGTTTAGGATCGCCCAGTATCGTCAGGCGCCGGCGCGACCCGCCGCCGCCCGCATTGGATTATGAGTCGAAAAGGAAAGTTCCCGGAAATGAACAAGACATTGATCATGCTCGCCTGCTGCACCACGCTCGTCGCCTGCGAGACGATCGACCAGAACCCGCGCACCTCGGCGGGTGCTGCCGGCGGCGCGCTGGCGGGGGCGGCGCTGGGCACGCTGGTGGGCGGCAACGACTACCGCAACGCCCTGGTCGGCGCCGGCATCGGCCTGCTGGCGGGCGCCGCCGTCGGCCAGTATCTCGACAACCAGCAGCGCGACCTCGAGCGCGACCTGCAGGGCACCGGCGCCGATGTCTACCAGCAGGGCGATGTGCTCTATGTCAACCTGCCCGAGAACGTGACCTTCCGCACCGGCTCGGCCGAGCTGCAACCGGGCTTCTACCCGATCATCTCGGACGTCTCGCGCACCCTGCAGCGGTATCCGCAGAGCTTCGTCGAGGTGATCGGCCACACCGACTCGGTGGGCTCGGACGCGACCAACCAGGCGCTGTCCGACCGGCGCGCCAACACGGTCGCGACCGAACTGCGCTCGCGCGGCATCGCCCCCGCGCGCATCTCGGCCTATGGCGTCGGCGAAAGCCAGCCGATCGCCTCGAACGCGACGACCGAGGGCCGCGCCCAGAACCGCCGGGTCGAGATCAAGATCACCCCGGTGACCGATCGGGGCTGACGCCCCCTCCCCCACGCGCGCCCGCCACCGTCCGGGCGCGCGCGGAATGCCCGATCATCTCGTCGCCGCCTTCGCCGCCGAGCGCTTCTTCCGGCCCGAGGCCAAGCGGCCCGCAATGGCGGCGCGTATCCGCAACCTGTTCCACCGGGCGCCGCTCGCGAGCCGCGACGGGCGCGCCCCGGGCGGCGCTGCCCGGCCGCGTTTGCGCCGCAACGGGCCATCTCGTTCGTTGCGTTGCGGCCATATCGGCGGTATGATCTGTTTCAATTCGATACATTGAGATCCGCCGCGTGCCTGCACGCGAGCCGGATTCGCGAGAGAGTATTACGGGCACGCACCGACGCTGGCATTTGCTTGCGCCCAGTTTTTTTTTGGAGAAAAGCCATGACCTGCCATCGCCCGACCCATCACCACCGTCACCCGACTCTTGCTGCCGCCGCTGTCGGCCTCGCTGTTCTGGCGGCCGGCCCGGCCGGGGCGGAGAGCATGCTGGGCGACCAGTCGTTCGAGCGCGCCGGCACCGCCAGGACCCCGGTTCAGTCGGTCACCCGCATCAGCCGCACGGCCACTGACTGGTCGGTTGCCTTGCCGGCCGGTGTCGACGTCGATATCGTCGAGGAGTATACGGCCGATGTTCCCGGCGTCGAGAAGGTGCAGCTCAGGAAGATGACCCTGGCGCCCGGCGCCACCCTGGCGAACTTCACCATCTCCGACCAGCTCTACTGCATGGCAGCCGAGGGCGATATCTCGGTGGTCGACCACACGCGAGGGACTGCGGCAACCTACTCGACAGGCGATCACTGGACCTACCCGGCGGGCACCTACACGCTCAGCAATCCGGGCGCCGTCGAACACGCCCATTACTTCTACGCGATGGTCATGCGTCCGGTGGAGGCGTGGCAGCCCGCAGGCGACCGCCGCGCGCCCTACATGGGCAAACTGTAAGACCCGGGGCGCGCGCCGGCAGCGGCTGACGCAACGTCGGGGCTGGCTCCCCGTGCGGTGCTCCCGCGGCAGCGCACACCGTGCCGTGTTCCCCGCGGCAGTGCGTGCAGTGCGCCGCGCCCCGTGCCGCGTGCGCCGTGCCGTGCGCCCCATGCCTCGTTCCCGGCACCGCGCGCGGCGCCGTGACGCCATCGCCCTGTGGCTGCTGCCGCGCGCCGCACCGAGCGCGGCGGCGGTGCCGGCCGGCGGCCGGACCAGGCTGACCGACGCGAGCCTCGCGATCGCCGTGCCCGGCCCGATGATGGGGGCGATTCCGCCGCAGACAGGCCCCGCGCGCGCCCCTGCCGTCCCGCGCAATCACATGATCCTGTGGCCGGATCGCACATCCCGCCTTGAAGCCCCGGCCAGTCCGGGACATATCCGATCCCATGAGCGAGGCCCTGATCCCCGACGCCGCCCGCGCGGCCGCCGTGTCACCCGCGCGCCGCGTCCGCCTCTGGGCCGAGTTCGCGGCGTTGTTCATCGGCACGCCGGTGCTGATGGTCGCCTTCTTCGGCCAGTATCCGCTGTTCCCGGTGCTGCTGGGCCTTGCCGGTCTGTCGGCGCTGCTGCTCGCTGCGACCCCCGGCTTCCGCTTCCGCGAACTGGTCGAGGGGCCGGTGCTGCGCGAATGGCGGCTGATCCTGGGCTTTGCCGTGCTGGTCGCGCTGGCCTGCACCGCCATTGCGCTGATCCTGGTGCCGGGGCGGTTTCTCGACCTGCCGCTGAGCCGTCCGGGGCTGTGGCTTGCCATCATGCTGGCCTACCCGATCGCCTCGGTCCTGCCGCAGGAGCTGATCTTCCGCCCGCTGTTCTTCCGCCGCTATGGCACGTTGTTCCCCAATGTCGGCACGGCGGTGGCGGCGAACGCGGTGGCCTTCGGGCTGGGGCACCTGTTCTACCTCAACCCGCTGACCATCGCGATGACCGCGGTCGGCGGCGCGGTGTTCGCCTGGGCCTACATGCGCCACCGCTCGTTCCTGCTGGCCTGCGTGCTGCACGCGGTCGCCGGCCAGATCGTGTTCACCGCCGGCCTCGGCATCTTCTTCTACCACGGCGCGATCATGCGCTGAGGCGCCCACGCCCGCGCGCCCCTTGACAGCCCGGCCCCGAACGCGGTCTATCGCGCCCCGACCCCTGCCCGCACGGCACGCCCCGGAGGACGACGCGAATGCACGCCTATCGCAGCCATACCTGCGCCGCGCTTTCCAAGGCGCATGTCGGCGACGAGGTCCGCCTCTCGGGCTGGGTCCACCGGGTGCGCGACCATGGCGGCGTGCTGTTCATCGACCTGCGCGACCATTACGGCATCACGCAAGTCATCGCCGACCCCGACAGCCCCGCCTTCGCCGCGGCCGAGAAGGTCCGCTCCGAATGGGTGGTCCGCATCGACGGCGTGGTCAAGGCCCGCGGCGCCGACCTCGTGAACCCCAGGATCGCGACCGGCGAGATCGAGGTCTACGCCCGCGATCTCGAGGTGCTGAGCGCCGCCGAGGAACTGCCGCTGCCGGTGTTCGGCGAGGTCGACTACCCCGAGGAAACCCGCCTGCGCTACCGCTTCCTCGACCTGCGCCGCGACAAGCTGCACCAGAACATCATGCTGCGCGCGGGCGTGATCGCCTCGATCCGCCAGCGCATG
This sequence comes from Thermohalobaculum sp., assembly GCA_032251175.1. Taxonomy (GTDB): domain Bacteria; phylum Pseudomonadota; class Alphaproteobacteria; order Rhodobacterales; family Rhodobacteraceae; genus Thermohalobaculum. The sequence goes on along the minus strand of JAVVFE010000012.1, from coordinate 10,074 downwards.
GTCGCGCAGGGCTTCACCGAGTTCCAGACCCCGATCCTGACCGCCTCGTCGCCCGAAGGCGCGCGCGACTTCCTGGTGCCCTCGCGCCTCCACCCCGGCAAGTTCTACGCCCTGCCGCAGGCGCCCCAGCAGTTCAAGCAGCTCTGCATGGTCGCGGGCTTCGACCGCTATTTCCAGATCGCCCCCTGCTTCCGCGACGAGGACCCCCGCGCCGACCGCAGCCCCGGCGAGTTCTACCAGCTCGACATGGAGATGAGCTTCGTCGAGCAGGAGGACGTGTTCCAGGCCATCGAGCCGGTGATGCGCGGCATCTTCGAGGAATTCGGCGCCGGCCGCCCGGTGACGAAGGTGTTCCCGCGCATCCCCTACGCCGAGTCGATGCTGAAATACGGCTCGGACAAGCCCGACCTGCGCAACCCGATCGAGATGCAGATCGTCTCCGAGCACTTCGCCGGCTCGGGCTTCAAGATCTTCGCGCAAATGCTTGAGAGCCCGGGCACCGAGATCCGCGCCATCCCTGCGCCGAAGGGCGGCAGCCGCGCCTTCTGCGACCGCATGAATTCCTGGGCGCAGAAGCAGGGCCTGCCGGGGATGGG
>JAVVFE010000012.1:0-9378 GCA_032251175.1 Thermohalobaculum sp. | reverse complement strand
AACGACGACTGGAAGGCCGAGTTCAAGTTCTGCTGGATCGTCGATTTCCCGATGTATGAATGGGACGAGGAGACCAAGACCCTCGACTTCTCGCACAACCCGTTCTCGATGCCGCAGGGGGGCCTCGAGGCGCTGGAAAAGCTCGACCCGCTCGACATCAAGGGCTTCCAGTACGACATCGTCTGCAACGGCATCGAGCTCAGCTCGGGCGCGATCCGCAACCACAAGCCCGAGATCATGTACAAGGCGTTCGAGATCGTCGGCCACGACCGCGACTTCGTCGACAGCCATTTCGGCGGCATGATCAGCGCCTTCAAGTATGGCGCCCCCCCGCATGGCGGCATCGCGCCGGGCATCGACCGCATCGTGATGCTGCTGGCCGACGCCGAGAACATCCGCGAGGTCATCATGTTCCCGATGAACCAGCGCGCCGAGGACCTGATGATGGGCGCCCCCTCCGAGGTCACCTCGCAACAACTCCGCGAACTCGGCCTGCGCCTGATGCCGCGCGAATAAGCGCCCCACGCGCCCTATTGCCGCGCGAGGCACCCCGTGCCCTCCCATCCCGCGCCGCCCCGGGCCCGACCCGGGGCCTCCGCGCCCTCCGACCCCGCGCCGCCCCGGGCTCGACCCGGGGCCTCCGCGCCAGCACCCCAACATGGCCCGCCGCTGCTCTCCCGTGATTGCGGCCTCCCCAGAGGCCGGGGACTCCAGACCGTGAACGCGCGATCCTGCGATCGCGCAGATATTCTATATTATTATTTTAAATCATATACTTAGATATGATTTCACGCGTGAAAGCCCCCACTTTCACACCCGAAAGCCCCGCACCTCACCCCAGTTATCCCCGCCACCACAAGGCCCGACACGGAGCCTCCTGCCGCCGAACTCACCCCGCCCGCCGCCGCCGCGCCGGCGCGACGCGCCAGAGGGGGCTGGACCTTCCCGCCCGCCGCGCCATAGTGACGGGACCGCATCGCGCCCGCCCGCCCGCGCGCCTCAAGGGAGCCGACCGATGACCGCCGCCGCAGACCAACCGACCGGCGCCCCCCTGCCCGGCTGGACCCCGCCCCCCGCACCCGGGCGGCGGGTGATGGCCGGCCGCCTCGTGCGGCTCGAGCCGCTGACGGCGGACCACGCCGCCGCCCTCCATGCCGCCAACACCGCCGCCCCGAACTGGACCTACCTGCCCTATGGCCCCTACGCGACCCCCGCCGCCTACGAGGAGTGGGTGAGCGAGGTCAGCCGCCACGCCGACCCCCTGTTCTTCGCCGTGATCGACCCTGCCGAGGGGCCGCTGGGGGTGGCGAGCTACCTGCGCATTACCCCCGCCTCGGGCTCGATCGAGGTCGGCCACATCAACTTCTCGCCCCGCCTCCAGGGCCGCCCCGGCGCCACCGAGGCGATTTTCCTGATGATGGCCTGGGCGTTCGATGCCGGCTACCGCCGCTACGAGTGGAAATGCGACGCCCTCAACGCCCCCTCGCGCCGGGCGGCGCAGCGGCTGGGGCTGTCCTACGAGGGCATCTTCCGGCAGGCCACCGTGGTGAAGGGGCGCAACCGCGACACCGCCTGGTATGCCGCCATCGACGCCGAGTGGCCCGCGCTCAAGGCCGCGTTCGAGACCTGGCTCGACCCCGCGAATTTCGACGCCGATGGCCGCCAGCGCCGGCGCCTCTCGGACCTCACCCGCCCCCTGCTCGCCGCCACCGGCTGACCGGAGAGACCATGCCCGATCCCGACCGCCTGCTCCGCGCGCGCCCCGAGGTGCTCGACTTCCTGCTGACCCGCCGGTCGCGCCCGGCCCGGACGCTGGCCGACGAGGGTCCGGGGCGCGACGACCTTTCCACCCTGCTCACCGCCGCCGCCCGCTGCCCCGACCACGGCAAGCTCGAGCCCTGGCGCTTCGTGGTGATCGCAGGCGACGCCCGGGCGCGGGTGGCCGCGGCCGCGCGGGCGCGGACCACCGCCATGGGGCTCGACGCGGGCAGCATCGACAAGGCATCCGCGGCCTTCACCCAAGGCGCGGTCATCGTCGCCGTGCTGGCCTCGCCCAGGGCGTCCGACAAGATCCCCGACTGCGAGCAGACGATGTCCGCCGGCGCGGTGTGCCTCTCGCTGCTGAACGCCGCGCTAGCGGCCGGCTGGGGGGCGAACTGGCTGACCGGGCCGCTGGCGCGCGATCCGGCGTTCCTGACCGCCACGCTGGGCGCCGCACCCGGCGAGTGGGTCGCGGGTTTCATCCATATCGGACGCGAGACGGTGGTGCCGGCCGACCGGCCGCGCCCCGATGTCGCGGCGCTGACCACATGGCTCTGATCGGCGATTTCCTCAAGGCGCTGGCGCAGATCGGCGACCGGCGCTTCCTGGGCGTGCTGGCGATGTCGCTGGGGCTGACGATCGCGCTTCTGGTGGCGTTCGCGGCTGGCGCGGGCTGGGTGGCGGGCTTCCTGCCCGCGCGCGTCGGTCTGCCTCTGGTGGGCGAGGTCGCGCTGCCGATCACCGGCCTCCAGGGTCTCGCGGTGGGCGCCGTGATCCTCGGCTCGTCGTTCCTGATGATCCCGGTGGCCGCGGCCTTCGTGAACCTGTTCCTCGAGCGCATCGCCGATGCGGTCGAGCGCCGGCACTATCCGGACCTGCCCGACCGGCCGGGGCCGGGCCTGCTCGCCAGCGCGCTCTCGGCGCTCCGGTTCACCGCGGTGGTGATCGGCGTCAACCTCGCGGGGCTGGTGGTCTACCTGCTGGCCGGGCCGCTTGCGCCCTTCGTGTTCTACGCGGTCAACGGCTACCTGCTGGGCCGCGAGTATTTCCAGCTCGTGGCCGAGCGCCACCTCGCGCCGCGCGAGGCCGAGGCGCTGCGCCGGCGCCACTGGCCGGGCGCGTGGCTTGCCGGCACGCTGATGGCGATCCCGCTGACGGTGCCGGTGCTGAACCTGTTCATGCCGCTCCTCGGAGTTGCGACCTTCACCCACCAGGTCCACCGCCTGCGGACCCGGGACGCGCGGCAGGGCGCGCGGTGAGCGACGCGGGCGCCCCGGCGGTCGTCGAAATCCGGCTCAGGACGCTCGCGCAGATCTTCGAATCGCTCGACCCCTCGCCGTTTCACGAGCGCGACCTCGACCCCAAGGCCGAGGCCTACATCATGGCCTGGGCGCGCGAGGTGCCGCGCCATGCGCCGATTGCGCTGCGCCTGCACCTGCCCGCGTCCGAGGCCACGTCGGCCCAGGCGGCGGATATGGCCTCGGCGATCGCCACCCACTTCACCGCCGTCGCCGCGACCGCCGAGGCCGAGCGGCGCGACCTGTTCCGGTTGGGCTGGCGCTATCTCGCGATCAGCGTGCCGCTGCTGGCGGCCTGCCTGGTGCTGGGGCGCCTTGCCGTGGCGCTGATCGGCGAGGGGCCGCTGGGCGAACTGGCGGCGACCGGGCTGGCCATCCTCGGCTGGGTCGCGAACTGGAAGCCGCTCGAGACCTTCCTGTTCGACTGGGTGCCCCTGCGCCGCCGCCGCGACCTGGCGCTGCGGCTCGCGGCGGCCCCGGTCGAGCTGGTCGGGACGCCCTGAGCGCGCGCCCTCAGTCGCGCTTGGGCGGCTCGATCCAGCTCAGGTCTTCCAGCGTGAGCACGCGGTATTCGATCACCCAGTAGAGCAGCGCGAAAACCACCACCGTGATGGCAGTGGTCACCAGCGCCTTGCGGCGCAGCCTGGGATCCACGGGTGCGCTTTCCGGCGTGCCGGGCACCACCTCGCCCACCTCGCGCTGGCTGACCTGCCAGAACGGGTTGACCATGTAGAAGACCAGCGCCCAGATGACGATGAAGAAGACGATCGCGGATGTGATCGACATCTCAGACCTGCTCAAGCTCGACCAGCGTGCCGGCAAAATCCTTGGGGTGCAGGAACAGCACCGGCTTGCCATGCGCACCGATCTTCGGCTCGCCGGTCCCCAGCACCCGCGCGCCCGCAGCCGTCAGCCGGTCGCGCGCAGCCAGGATGTCGTCGACCTCGTAGCAGATGTGGTGGATGCCACCGGCGGGGTTCTTCTCGAGAAAGCCCCTGATCGGCGACGCCTCGCCCAGCGGGTGCAGCAGTTCAATCTTGGTGTTCGGCAGCTCGATGAACACCACCGTCACGCCGTGGCCGGGCTCGTCCTGCGGCGCCCCAACCCTCGCGCCCAGCGTGTCGCGATAGGTCGCGGCCGCGGCCTCGAGGTCGGGGACCGCGATTGCCACATGGTTGAGCCTGCCGATCATCATCCCCTCCGCACCGCAGAACCGGGGGGTGCACTGCACTCCGCGCGCGCGCCCTGCCCGTGCGCCGTGAGGTAAGGCCGCAGGCCGGACGAGGCAAGCACCGATCGCTGCGCCGCGACACCGTGCAGCGCCGCGGAGCGCGCGCGCGGACCAGCGGGTCACGCACCCCGGCGGATCGTGTCCGGTTCAGCGCGCCGCGGAACGCGCGCGGGCCGGCGGAGGTGGTGACGACGTGGCTGGCCCGCGCGCGCCGGCCGAGGCGAGCACGCGGCCGCGCCGGGTGCCGAGGGGGGCGCGCCAGGGGCGATCCGGCGGCGGGCCTGTTCGACGCCGCGGGCAGGCAGCGCGGCATCACGATGCCCGGCAGCCGCGCAACGGGCGGCTGCCGGGCGGTGGGTGCGGACGGGCCATATCGGGGGGAAAGGACCGTCCGCGCCGCACGGGTGTCCCGCATGGGCTCCGGGGCGATCAGCGCCCGGCGCCCTCGCGGTATTCATCGAGCCGGCGGTCAAGCTCGACCCCCGGCGCGGGATCGGGGTTCACCCGCGAAGCATCCCCGACCCCGAACGAGACCTCGCCGAGCGGCGAGGCAAAGAGGTGCAGCCGATCCTGCGTGATCTGGCGCCCGCTCGTCCGCTCCGCCGCCAGCAGGCGGTCGAGTTCGGTGCGCGCCTCATCAAGCGGCGTCTCGGCAAGGGCGGCGGTGGCGGCGAGCCCTGCCGCAGCAAGTGCGATGGCAATGAACAGGTTAGTCATCCCTACCTCCATCCAGGGGCCGCCAGCGCCTCAACGCGCGGCGGCAATCCGGTTGATCCGCGATCCGGGCGGCGGCCATTCCGGCCTGAACGCCCAAGGCTGCCGATGGGGAAAGGATGGGGCCGGGGCGATCACGGTTAAACAGCCGGCCGCACAACAGGACGTGATGCACCCGCCGGCCGGCGCGCCGATCGGCACCGCAGGCAGCGCCGGGGCAGCAGGCGCGCCGCGCCCGCGGCAGGCGCGCATCCGTTGCCCCGCGTCCGCCGCGGCGAGCTATCGTGGTGAGCGCCCGGCCTCTACCGCGGCGGGTTATCGGGGCGTGCCAGCCTTGCCCGGGGGCGGTCGGCGGCAGACCCGGCCGCACCGCGCGGGGGCCTGGCGCCTTCTCCGCCGGGCGGGCGGCGCACCGCGCGCAGTTGCCAGACGCAGAACCCCAGCACGGCGCCGAACACCAGGACAAGCTCGATCAGGCCCAGATAGCGCGGATCCATCGCACCGCTCCCTCAGCTCTCGAAGCGCGTCTCGCCGCGGCGATGCACGTCGATCGGCAGCTCGAAATGCACCGGCTGGTGGGCGCGCTGGGCACAGTGCTGGCGCGGGCACAGCCGGCAGTTGATGCCGATCGGCGTGAACAGCCCGGGCTCGCCCATCTGGAACGCCGCCGCATAGGTCAGCTTGCTGGCATGCTCGATGGCGCAACCCAGGCTGACCGCCAGCCGGTTGTCCTGCGTCTGGCGCGCCAGCACCGGGCGGTCCACCGTGCGGTTGATGGTGAAATAGCGCGAGCCGTCGGGCATTTCCACGAATTGCGGGATCACCCGCCCCGGCGTGCGGAACGAGACATGGATGTCCAGCCGCGGGCAGGCGCCGCCATACTGCGCCAGATGGAAGGCGGTGGCGTTGAACCGCTTGGTGACGTTGCCGGCCTTGTCCATGCGCATGAAGAAGAACGGCACCCCCGCCCGCCCCTCGCGCCCCAGCGTGGTCAGGCGGTGGCAGACCTGCTCGAAGCTCACGCCGAAGCGCGCGGCGATCTGGTCGAGGTCGTATCCCGTGCGCTCGGCCTCGCGCAGCACCAGATCATAGGGCATCAGCACGGCGGCGGCGAAGTAGTTGGCAAGCTCGACCCGGCAGCGCGCCTGCTCGCGCACGCCGTCGATCCGGGCGGCGGCGATCAGGGCGTCCATCACCTCGCGGTGCTCGATCAGGCCCAGCATATGGGTGAGCTGGAAGACGCGGTTGGGATAGTCGAGGCCCTGGCTCAGCAGGATGCGCCGTTCGGTCTCGTCGTAATAGCGCAGCGCGTTGGGCATTGCCGCCACCGGCACCACCTGCGCGGTGATGCCGTGCTTCGCGTCCAGCCGGCGCTTGAGGTAGACGTAGAATTCATCGGGATCGACATCGCCGCCCTCGCGGAAGGCGTCGGCGGCGGCCTCCAGCGGCTCGAAGTGGTTGCGATGCTGGCGGAACAGGTCGTGCACCACCGTCTCGGGGTTGGTGCCCAGCAGGCGGCGGGCGGCGTCCTTGTCGCCCTCGGTGACCGACAGCAGCCGCTCGGTCAACTGGCGGTAGCTCTTGTGCAGCGTGATCAGCGATTGCACCAGCCGCGGCGCGTGGTCGAGGGCGGCGCGCAACTCCTCGATATCGGGCCGGTTCTGCGCAAACAGCGGGTCCTGGACCACGTTGCGCAGATCGGCCAACTGGGTCGGCCCGTCGTCCTTGACGATGTCGCGCCAATCGACGCCGTAGACCTCGGACAGCTTCATCAGCACCTGCAACGAGACCGAGCGCTGGTTGTTCTCGAGCAGGTTCACATAGGCGGAACTGAGGCCCAGCGCGCGCGCCATCTCGGCCTGGGTCTGGCGGTGCTCGCGCCGCAACTGGCGCAGGCGCGGCCCGACGAAGTTCTTCTGCGGCTTCATCCTACCCCCCCGGCGCAGCGGGCGTTCCGCCCTGTGGAATGGCAGTTACAAAACTTACACATGTCAAGTTTGTAAGCAACACTTCCAACTCGACAACCCCGTTTCGCTGGGCGCATGGCGCGCCCGCTGGTATCCCAGCCCTCACAGAAGCGGCCGGGAAGCGCCGTTGTGATCGACACCCGATCGGTGGGAAACAAGGGGAACACGTCATGAAGACCGGATTTGCGCATCTCTACATCCCGGGCCCGACCAATATCCCCGAGGATGTCCGCCAGAGCATGAACGTGCCGATGCAGGACATGCGCGCGCCCGACTTCGGCGACCTCACCAAGCCGCTGTTCGCCGGCCTCAAGCGCGTCTTCAAGACCGGGACCGGGCGGGTCTTCATGTATCCCTCCTCGGGCACCGGGGCGTGGGAGGCCGCGATCACCAACACGCTCAACCCCGGCGACACGGTGCTGATGAGCCGCTTCGGCCAGTTCAGCCACCTGTGGGTCGACATGGCCCAGCGCCTCGGCCTCGACGTCCATGTGATCGATTGCGAATGGGGCACGGGCGTGCCGCTCGACGGCTATGCCAAGGCGCTCGAGGCCGACAAGGTCCACGCGATCAAGGCGGTGTTCGCCACGCAGAACGAGACCGCGACCGGCGTAACCTCGGACATCGCGGGCATCCGCCGGGTGCTCGACGCGGCCGGCCACCCCGCGATGCTGTTCGTCGACGGCGTCTCCTCGATCGGCTCGATCGACTTCCGGATGGACGAATGGGGCGTCGACCTCGCGGTGGCGGGCTCGCAGAAGGGCTTCATGCTGCCCGCGGGCCTCTCGATGCTTGGTGTCTCGCAGCGCGCGCTCGACGCGGCGCGGAGCGCGACGATGCGGCGCTGCTACTTCGACTTCGCCGACATGATGAAGCTGAACGACGACGGCTATTTCCCCTACACGCCGCCGACCCAGTTGTTCCACGGCCTCAAGACCTCGCTCGCGCGCATCGAGCGCGAGGGGCTCGAGAACGTGTTCGCCCGCCACTATCGCCTGGCCGAAGGCGTGCGCCGCGCGGTCGATGCCTGGGGCCTGAAGCTCTGCGCCCGGGGGCCCGAGTGGCACTCGGACACGGTGTCCGCGATCATGGTCCCCGAGGGGATCGACGCGCGCGACGTGATCCGCGCAGGTTATGCCAAGTATTCGATTTCCTTCGGCTCGGGCCTCTCGAAGGTCATGGGCAAGGTGTTCCGCATCGGTCATCTCGGCGACCTCAACGAGGGGATGTGCCTCACGGCGCTCTCGCTCGCCGAGATGTCGCTGAGGGATGCGGGCTACCGCGTCACGCTCGGCTCGGGCGTCGCCGCGGCCCAGTCCTGGTATCTCGCGGCGCAGGACAGCGCCGCCGCCCGTCAGGCGGCCGAGTAAGACGCCGCCCGCAAGGCAGCCGAGTAAACCGTCTCCCAGGCGGCGCCGGTCAAGTCCCCGACCGGTGCCTCACCCTCAACCCCGGGCTTGTCCCGGGGTTCTTTTTTTGTGTGCGTCAACATCCCGATACCGCGCTGCCCCGGGCTCGAGCCCCAGGGCCTCGCGGAGATCACGCGCACCATGACCGCAGAGCGGGTCGAGACCCCGGCCCGGAGGCCGGGGCAGCGAAAATCCCGGGGCGCGCGCGCGAGCGCGCGGCCGGGAACGCTGGGCGGCGGGTCGGCGCCTCAGCCCCGCACGATCCGGACCGCCCCCGGGCCGGGTCCCCGCGTGCGGCGCCCCTGCTCGAGGAACATCTCGATGGTCCACATGACCCGCCCCACCGCGCGCGGCCGCGCCGCCCACAGCGGCAGGGGCTCGACCGCCTCGACCAGGAACCGCGTCTCGTCGAGCGGCGCCAGCATGCGCCCGCCCGGCGCCGGAAGTCGGGCGCCGAGGGTCGCGGCCGCCAGCAGCGCGAGCTTGCGCCCCTTGCCCACCACCGCCCGCGAGGCAACCGAATCGAAGCCGCGCGCCGCCACCTCGCGCCCGATCTCGCGATAGATCAGGCGCGCGGCCATGATCGCCGCGCGGCAATCGGGCGGCAGCGCCGCGATCCCGGGGGCGGCGCGGTCATAGAGCCGCTCGCCCTCGGCCAGCAGGCGGGCGACCACCTGCCCCAACGCCGGGCTGAAGGCGGGCGCGGCGATGAACCGGTCGGGGTCGATCCCGGCCTCGCGCAGCCAGGCGCGCGGCAGGTAAAGCCGCCCGGTGCGGGCATCCTCGCCCACGTCCCGCGCGATGTTGGAAAGCTGCATCGCGCAGCCCAGATCGCAGGCCCGCGCCAGCGCCGCCCGGTCGCGCACGCCCATCAGCAGCGTCATCATCACCCCCACCGTTCCCGCGACGCGCGCGGAATAGGCGTGGAGATCGCCGATCGTCTCGTAGCGCCGCCCGCCCGCGAGATCCCAAGCCAGCCCCTCGATCAGCGCCTCGGG
>JAVVFE010000011.1:0-19522 GCA_032251175.1 Thermohalobaculum sp. | reverse complement strand
CAGGGCGCAGCGGAAGTCCCAACGATCGGTTCCGATCAATGCAAGCTGGTATCAGACCAACCGGGATCGCGCGGAACCAATCGCCGGAAACCCCGCTCCGCGCGCGCGCCGGCCACCGAGCCAAGGCGCCGAGCCCGGACCCCGATGGCGCGCGCCCTTGTGGCGCCTGCCCCGTCCGGGCGCCCCCGGTCAAGCCCGGGGCATCGGCGCATGAATCGGCGCATGGCCGCCGCGCGGCACAGCCTGCGGTCAGGCGGCCGGCGGCAGGCCGGTGGCGACGCCGGGCTGGATGACCGCGGGGTCCCACGCCTTGCGCGCGAAGACCGCGCGGACCTCGGCCTCGAAGCTTTCCAGCGGGTCCATCGGGTAGGCGGGATCGAAGCTCGCCTGGTCCCAGCGTTCGCAGAACGCGACGCAGGCGCGGTAATGCGGGCTGGCAGCGTAGTGCTGGCGCAGTTCGCGGTCCCAGCCGTAGTGGTGGGCGTAGTAATACATCTGGAAGGTGCCGTGATGCTCGACCACCCAGGTCACTTCCTCGCGCAGGAAGGGGCGCAGGATCTCGGCGGCGAAGCGGTCGTGGTTCTGCGGCGCGAGCCCGTCGCCAATGTCGTGCATGAGCGCCGCCACCACCCAGTCGGTGTCGGCGCCGTCGCGCCGCGCCCGGGTCGCGGCCTGCAGCGCGTGCTCGAGCCGGGTGATGCGGTAGCCGGGCAGGGTCTCCTCGCCCTGCCGCGCCAGTTCGCGCAGCAGCCGGTCGGCGGTGCCGGCGAGATGCGGCGCCTCGAGCTGGTGCAGCAGGGCGTAATCCTCGGCGGTGCCGTCCTTCATCCGGGTGAAGGACACATGGCGCTGGTCGGTCATTGCGTTCCTCCTCCCCGGCCCCGGCTTCGGCGGGCCATTGCGGCGTGCGGCGCCATCGTCCAGCCGCCGCCCCAGATTGCGCCACCACGGCCCCGGCGTAAAGCGCCGCGCCGGGCGGGTCTCACCGGGCGGGCGGGACCGCGTCGAGGGAGTGGAAAACTTGCCCGCCGCGGCCGCCGATCAGGGCGACTTCGCGGTCGGCACCCTCGGATGCGCCACCGATCCGCAGCACTGCGTCACAGCGGGCGGCAAGGGCGAGCGAGAGCGGCATCATGATGCGCCCGAAACTGTCGGGGCCTGCCGCGGCGATGACCGGGAGCGCGAGGTTGACGCCGACGAGCGGCACATGGCCTTTCGCCAGAACCGCCGCAGCGGCCCGGTTGAGGGCCGCAAGATTGGCTGCACGCGCGGCGTCATCGGCTGCCCCGGCCGTGTAGGGGCCGGCAATCATGATCCAGAGCGGCCCGCTCACGAATACGGGTCCATCGCGTCCCGCAGCGCATCGCCCACGAAGCTGAAGGCCAGCACCGCGAAGATCACCGGCGCCATGGGGGCGAGCAGCCACGGGTAGATCTCGACCGCCGACAGGTTCAGCGCGTCGTTCAGCATCATCCCCCAGCTCACCGCCGGCGGGCGCAGGCCGAGGCCGAGGAACGACAGCGCCGTCTCGCCCAGGATCATCGCCGGGATCGACAGCGAGGCCGAGGCGATCAGGTGGCTCATGAAGTTCGGCATCATGTGGCGCCAGATGATGCGCGAGGGCGAAGCCCCCATCAGTTCCGCCGCCTGCACATAGTCCTCCTCGCGCAGCGCCAGGAACTTCGAGCGCACCGCGCGCGCGAGCCCCGGCCAGTCGAGCAGGCCGAGGATCACCGAGATCATCATGAACACCGAGACCGGCCCCCAGTTCACCGGCACCGCCGCCGACAGCGCGAGCCAGATCGGCAGTTCCGGCAGGCTGCGGAAGATCTCGATCGCCCGGCTGACCGCCGCGTCGATCCAGCCGCCGAAATAGCCCGCGAGCCCGCCCAGCAGCAGGCCGATCGAGAAGCTGACCGCCACGCCGATCAGGCCCACGGTCATCGACAGGCGCGCGCCATGCACCAGCCGGCTGAAGATGTCGCGCCCCAGCCGGTCCGAGCCGATCAGGAACAGCTCGCCCCCCTCGGGCGGACAGATGACGCGGAAGCGGCCCTCGATGAGGCCAAGCAGGTGGTAGGGCTCGCCGCAGCGGGTCAGCACCGGCACCGGCAAGGGGCGGGCCGTGTCGGTCACGCGCTTCACCAGGCCGGTTTCCATGTCGTAGACGGTCGCCGTGGGGTAGGTGTGCAGGCCGATATAGGTGCCCTCGTGGAACAGCGCGAGGGACTGCGGCGGCGCGAAGATGTTGTCTTCGTCGAAGCTGTTGGGGTTGTAGGGCGCGAAGATCTCGATGAACGGCATCACCGCATAGCCCAGCGCCAGGATCATCAGGCAGATCACGCCCAGCCGGTGGCGCCGGAACCGGCGCCACACCAGCACCCGGGTCGGCGCGTCGAGATCGGCGCGCGCCAGCGCCAGCCGGTCGGCATCCGCGTCATGGGCGCGGTCGGGGGCGACGTAGTGCTCCATCTCAGCCCCCCCCGTTCCGGCCGGACAGGCGGATGCGCGGGTCGAGCACCGCCAGCAGGATATCCGACAGCAGCATCCCGATGAGCGTGAGGCCCGAGACGAACAGCAGCACGAAGCCCGACATGAAGATGTCCTGGCTCTTGAGGCTGTGGAGCAGGATCGGCCCCAGCGTCGGCAGGCTCATCACCACCGAGATCATCACCGAGCCCGACACGAGCTGCGGCGCGAGGTTGCCGATGTCGGCGACGAACGGGTTCAGCGCCATCCTGAGCGGGTAGCGCACGATCCGCGTCAGCGGCGGCACGCCCTTGGCCTTGGCGGTGTCGACATAGGGCTTGTTCAGCTCGTCCATCAGGTTCGCCCTGAGCCTGCGCATCACCGCCGCCGCGGCCGAGGTGCCGATCACGATGGTGGGCACGATCAGGTGGGTCAGGATCGATACGAACTTGTCCCAGCTCATCGGCTGGCCCTCGAACTCGCGATCCATCAGCCCGCCGATCGGGATGTCGAAATACCGCGCGCCGTAGAACAGCATGATCAGCGCGAGCAGGAAATTCGGCGTCGCGAGCCCGGCATAGCCGATCAGCGAGGCGAGATAGTCGATCCAGGTGTTCGCGCGCACCGCGGCAATGGTGCCGAGCGGCAGGGCGACGACATAGACGAAGATCAGCGCGGCGAGGTTGACGATGACGGTCAGCCCCGCGGTCTCGCCCAGCACCTCGGCGACTGGGCGGCCCAGCTCGAAGGACCAGCCCAGGTTGCCCTGCATCAGCCCGTTGAAGCCGTAGGGCCCGGGCGCCGCGCCGATCCAGATCAGGTATTGCTGCCACAGCGGGCGGTCGAGCGAATGCTCGTGGATCAGCGCCGCGGCGCGCTCGATCCCGGCCGCCTCGCCCGAGGCGCGCATCTCGGCGATCTGGTTCGAGACGTAGTTGCCCGGCGGCAGGTTGATGATGACGAACACCAGCGCCGACACCGCGGCCAGGGTGAGCAGCATCGTGGCGGTGCGGCGGACCAGGAAGCCGATCATGGCTTGCCGCCCACCGGGATGTCGAGCGCGCCGTCGTCATGCGCGTCGAACCAGAATTCGTCGATCCGGTGGATGCCGAGCTGCGCGCCGGGGTCCCAGGCATAGAGCCCGTTGGCAGGCACGTTGCGCAGCCGCCGGTCGGCCACCACCGGCAGCGGCGCGCGCGAGACCGTGCCGATGCACAGCACCTGATCGGCGTGGATCGCCAGCATCTCGCGCCAGGCGGCGGCGCGGGCGTCGTCGTCGAGCGCGGCGCCCCAGGCCTCGAACAGCTCGAGCAGGCGCACCGCCGCCGGCATGTCGGGCGCCTCGCCGGCCGCGCCCTTGGTCTGGTAATACTGGCCCCAGCGCGGCCACGAGAAATTCGCCTGGTCGACCGGCGCGATCTCGAACGGCGGGGCGTCGGCGGTCGGCACCCCGTTGTTCCAGCCGAACCAGGCCACCATCATCGACAGGCCGGCATAGGCGCGGTTGCGCAGGATGTCGCGGTCGAGCGCCTTGACCATCAGCCGGATGCCGATCCGCTTCCAGGTCTCGGCGACGATCTCGAGCGTGTCGCTCTCCTCGCGCCGCTCGCCGGCGGTCTCGATCACGATCTCCATCGGGCGGCCGTCGGGCAGCAGGCGGATGCCGGCGCTGTTGTGCTCGGCCAGGCCCATCTCGTCGAGCAGCCGGTTGGCCTCGTCCAGGTCGAAATGCGCCCAGGCCTGCGCCGCGTCGGGATCGAAGAACGGGCTCTCCTCGAGCGCGGCCATCCCGCGCTCCGCGGCAAGGCCGAAATACAGCACCTTGTTGATCGCCTTGCGGCTGATCGCGAGGCTCAGCGCCCGGCGGAAGCGGACATCCTGGAACACCGCGCGCCAGACCGGATCGGCATAGGTGAGGTTCGGGTAGATGCCGACCTCGGACGCATTGCCCGAGCGCCACAGATGCGTGACATAGCCGCCCGCATCCTCGTTCTTCTTCAGCACCGGCGCGTCGGAAAAGCCCAGCGAGCGCACCTGAAGATCGGCCTCGCCCAGCGTGGACTTGGCCGGGATCAGCCCGCCCGCCGCGACCTCGAACTCGATGCTGTCGAGATAGGGAAGCTGGCGCCCGTTGCTGTCGACCCGGTGGTAGAAGGGATTGCGCTTGAGGACGTAGCGCTGATTGTTCTGCTCGGTGACGTTCACCCAGGGCTGCAGCACCGGCAGCTCGGGATTGTTGAACTGGTAGAGGTCGTCCATCTTGTTGTGGAGCTGCGCCCAGTTGCGCGCCTTCGACGCCTCGACCAGGGCCTCGAGCACCTTGGGGTCGGCATAGGCCGCGTGGAAGCGCTTCACGTAATGCGCCGGGCGGTAGATGTAGAGCGGGCGGGCCTGCGCCAGCGCCGGCAGGAAGCGCGGGTTGGCGGCGGGCCAGGTGTAGCGGATGGTGACCTCGTCGATCACCTCGACCACCGGCAGCGCGCCGCCCGCCAGCATCTCGACCGGCGGGCCGGCGGGGCTCAGCTCGGGGTTCAGCGCCACGTCTTCCCACCAGTAGCGGAAATCCTCGGTGGTGAAGGGCTGGCCGTCGGACCATTTGTGGCCGCGCCGCAGGATCAGCGTGTAGCTGTGCCCGTCCGGGCTGGTCTCGACCGCCTTGAGGAGGTCGGGTTCGAGCGCGTAGTGCTCGTCATAGCCCACCAGCCGGGCATAGCCCCAGGCCCCCATGTAGCGCACGTCCTTGGCGCGGGTGACGAAGGTGCGGATCATGCCGCCGTGCACGCCCGTCTGGCGCCCCTTGGCGCGCAGGTCGACGACCTTGGGCTCGTCCGGCAGGCGGCGCGCGACGGGGGGCAGCAGGCCGGACTCGACCGCCTGCGCCAGATCGGGCGTCTCGACCGACGCCCGGGCAGCAGTGGGCAGCGCGAGGGCGGGGGCGAGCAGGAGGACGAGGGCCGCGCACGCCAGTGCCGTCCGCGCACGCGCCAGTGCCGTCCGCGCGCACACCAGTGCCGTCCGCAGTGCCGTCCGCGCACGCGCCACCGCCGCCGACACCAGGGCCACGCGCGCCATCGCCGCTGCGACCGGAGCACCGCGCAGCGCGCGGGGGATCGGGGCATGCCGCCTCATTGCGCACACCGCACGCGATGGCCGGGCGCGACATCGACCAGCCCCGGGATGGGGGTGCTGCCGCCGCCGGTCTCGGCATAGCCGAAGGGCTCGGGCCAGGTTTCCGGCTCGCCCGCCCCGCTCGCCACCGCCGCAAGGTCGAGGCGGCGGTGCATGTCGGGCTCGGGGCTCGCGGCGATCAGCGCGCGGGTATAGGGGTGGCGCGGGTCGTTGAAGATGCAGTCGGGCGCGCCCTCCTCGACCACCCGGCCGCGGCGCATGACCATGACGTGATCCGCGAGCGCCGCGACCACCGCCAGGTTGTGGCTGATGAACAGGTAGGAGAGGCCCATCTCGGTGCCCAGCGCGCGCATCAGGTCGAGCACCTCGGCCTGCACCGAGACGTCGAGCGCCGAGGTCGGCTCGTCCAGCACCAGCAATTCGGGGTCGAGCGCCAGCGCCCGGGCGATGGCGATGCGCTGGCGCTGCCCGCCCGAGAAGGCGTACGGGAACCGGCCCAGATGATCGGGGCTGAGCCCCACCCGCGCCATCAGCGCGGCCGCCCGCTCGCGCCGCTCGGCGCGGGTGCCGATGCCGTGGATCGCCAGCGGCTCGGTCAGGATGTCCTGCACCGACATGCGCGGGCTGAGCGCGGCGAAGGGGTCCTGGAACACCATCTGCGCCTTGCGGCGGAATTCGGTCAGCCGCGCGCCCGACAGCGCGGTGACGTCCATCGGCGCGCCGGCGCGCGGGATGAAGCGGATCGTCGCCCCCGGGTCGGGGCGCTCGGCGCGCAGGATCAGCTTGGCCACCGTCGACTTGCCGGAGCCCGACTCGCCCACCACCGCGACCGTGCGCCCGCGCTCCAGCCGCAGCGCGAAGTCGCTGAGCGCATGCACCTTGCGGCCGGGCGGGCCGAAGGTGCGCCGCCGGCCGGGATAGGTCTTGGACAGCGCCGACACCTCGAGGATGTCGTCGCGCCGGGGCGGCGCGTGGCAGGCAATCTCCTCGGGCACGCGGGGGGCGGCGGCGAGCAGGCGGCGGGTGTAGGCATGGCCCGGCGAGGTCAGCACGGCCGCCGCCGTGCCGCGCTCGACCACCTCGCCGCGACGCAGCACGACCACCTCGTCGGCCATGTTCGCGACCACGCCCAGGTCGTGGGTGATCAAGAGCGTCGCCAGCCCGTGGTCGCGCGACACCCGGCGAAGCAGGTCGAGCACCACCGCCTGGGTGGTCACGTCGAGCGCCGTGGTCGGCTCGTCGGCGATCACCAGCCGCGGCGCGCCGATCAGCGCCATGGCGATCATCGCGCGCTGGCGCAGGCCGCCCGACAGCTCGAACGGATAGGCGGCATAGGCGCGCTCGGCGTCGGGGCAGCCGACCTCTGCCAGCATCGCGGTCGCCCGCTCGCGCGCCTCGGACGCGCCGCACATGCCGTGCACGCGCAGCACCTCGCCGATCTGGGCGCCCACGGTGTGCAGCGCCGAGAAGGCGCTCATCGGTTCCTGGAAGATCATCGCGATCTGTGCGCCGCGGATTGCGCGCATCGCCCCCGGCGACTGGCGCAGCAGGTCGACCGCAAAGCCGCGCCGGTCCAGCAGGATGCGCCCGCTGCTGATCCGCGCGCCGCGCGGCAGCAGGCCGATCAGCGCCTTGCCGGTCAGTGTCTTGCCCGAGCCCGACTCGCCCACCAGCGCCAGCGTCCGGCCCGGTTCCAGCTCGAACGAGACGTCGTGCACCACCTCGACCGAAGCCCCGGGCAGTCCGAAGCAGATCGAGAGCCCTTCGACCCTCAGAAGTGGTGTTTCACGCATACCTGCTCCCCACGCCGGTGGCCAGATTGTGCAGCCATGCGCGCTTAAGGCAAGCGGATTTCGATCCTTCGCCAAGATCGGGCGGCGCTTGTGTCTTGCTGCATCTCGGTGCTTTCCAAGCCGATATTTCGCGCGCTATGGTCAACTCGCCTGACCGCAGAGGATTTCTGGAATGCCATTCCGTCCGATCTCGGCCGACCGCATCTCGTCGGCGATCGTGCGTCAGATCGAGGAGCTGATCCTCCAGGGCGTGCTGCGCCCGAGCGACCGCCTGCCAGCCGAGCGCGAACTGGCCGAGCAGCTCGACGTCTCGCGCCCCACCCTGCGCGAGGCGCTGGCCGAGCTTGACGAGCGCGGCCTGATCGTGGCGCGCCCGGGGGGCGGGACCTTCATCGCCGACGTGCTGGGATCGGCCTTCGCGCCGCCGCTGATCGAGCTGTTCGCGACGCATGACACCGCGCTGTTCGACTACATCGCCTTCCGCCGCGACCTCGAGGGGCTGGCGGCCGAGCGCGCGGCGGTCAACGCCACCGAGGCCGACCTTGCCACCATCGCCTCGGTGTTCAAACGGATGGAGGAGGCGGCCGGCAAGCGCAGCCCGGACGAGGCGGCGGCGCTGGACGCCGAGTTCCACATGTCGGTGGTCGAGGCCGCGCACAACGTCGTCATGCTGCACATGATGCGCTCGCTCTATGCGCTGCTGGTGCAGGGCGTGTTCTACAACCGCAACATCGTCTACGGCGTGCGCAAGGGGCGCGACATGCTGCTGGAGCAGCACCGCGCGATCCGCGACGCGGTGCTGGCGCGCAACCCGCGCGCCGCGCGCCGGGCGGTCGAGGAGCACATGGACTATGTCGCCGCCGCCCTGCGCGAGGCCGACCGGATGCGCACGCGCGAGGAGATCGCGGCGCTCAGGCACCGGCACGAGCAGATGCGCGCGGGCAAACCCCGCAAGGCGCGGCCGAACGGGGGCAACGGGGCCTGACGGCCTGCCCGGAGGGGCCCGTGCCGGCCTTTTCGTTGGAACCACACCGCTCCCGCCATCGTTTTCCCGATCGAGACCTGCCCGCCGGCATGGCGGCCAGGCATTGCCAAGACCGCCCGGCACAAAGCCGGGCTGCGGAGAAAGGAGGCACGTCATGCGGCACAATCAGACGGTTTCGATCCTTGCGGTCGCCCTCGCCGCCAGCCTTGCCGCCTGCGGCGACACCCGGACCGAGCGCGCGATCACCGGCGGCGCCATCGGCGCCGGCACCGGCGCCGTCGGCGGCGCACTGATCGGTGGCAGCGCAGGGGCCGGGGCATTGATCGGCGGTGCGGCCGGGGCTGCGACAGGCGCCCTGACCGACCGCGACGACATCGATCTCGGCGATCCCTTCTGGGAGTGATACCGGTTTTCCTTGCGCCGGCTCATGCCGTCCTGACTGTTCTGCGCACGCCTCGCGTGGTCAGCGGTGCGGTGCGAGGCCCCGGCTCGGGGGCAGGGCGCAGCGGACGCCCCGACGATCGGTTCCGATCAATGCAAGCTGGCATGAGGCCAGACCGCGCCCCGCTCAGGCCCGGGCGAAGGCGGCGAGCGCCGCCATCGCCTCGGCCCGCCGGTCCCAGGGCACGAAGACGTGGTCGTGGTGGAAGGCTGCGACCATGTTGGCGCTGATGCCGCGGTGCGCGAGCGCAGCGGCGACGGCGGCGGTGAGGCCGACCGCCTCGAGCGCGGAATGGACCGTCAGCGTGATCCGCGCCCAGCCGGGGCGGTGGGCCAGCCCCGCGGCAGCGAGGGCTTCGGCCGGCGCGATCAGGCTGGTTCCTTCGGTCTCAACGAAGGTGGCGATCGCGCCGAGCCCGGGCTGCGGCGTGCCCCAAGGCAGGGTCGCGAAGCCGTATTCCACGGGGTCGAGCACCGGCTGCATCGTGCGCAGCAGCACCGCCAGGTCGCGCTCGCCGCTCATGCCTCAGCGCAGGCCGTAGTAGAACGCCTGCACATGCTCGGCCTCGGCGAAGAACAGCCAGCGCAGCGCCAGCATCCCCGCGACATGGGCGATCAGCGCGGGCACCATCAGCCAACCGCCGAAGGCGAGGGCAAGGAGCGCGAGGCCGAGCGGGACCAGGAAGCCCAGCCACGCCGCGACCAGGCGCACCTGATAGGCGCGCCTGCGTCCGACCCGATAGGCCATCTCGTCGAGCAGGTAGTTCGACCCGGTGTGCGGCGGCTCGAACAGCCGCACGCGCCCCAGCCGACCCAGCCCGGTCGCCGTGCCGATGTCGGACCCCGCCGAACGCCGCCCGGCGCCCGCGGCCTCGGTCTGCCACCAGACCGCGACGCCGGCCGCGAGCACCAGCCCCGGCAGGGCCCAGCCGGCCGCGACCTCGGCCCCGGCCAGCGCCGCCGCTGCCTGCACGCCGAGGAAGCCGCCCACCCCGGCGAAGACCAGGAACATCTGCGGCGTGGGCGTCAGGCTCCAGCGCGGCACGGTGCGAAGCTGGGCATAGATCATCGCGGTGGCGTAGACCGTGGCGAGCGCGAGGCCCGCGGCGATCCAGCCCAGGGCCGCGACGCGCACCCCGCCCAGGGTCCAGCCGGCGGCATAGATGGCGAAGGCGCCCAGCGCCGCCACCATCAGGCAGGCCTCGCGCGACAGCCACGACGAGCGCCACTGGCTGAACGCCCGCCACGCCCGGTCGGGCCGGGCGAGGTGGCGGGTCGAGGCAAGCCCCCCCACCGCCGAGAACCCCAGCGCAAGCACCGCGATCCACCAGCGCGCGGCGCCATGGTCGGGCCCCGCGCCGAGGCCGGCCCAGAACACCATCCCGAGGCCCAGCCCCGAGAACACGGTAAAGACGACGATCGAGGGTGCGGGATGCATCAGCCAAGGCGCTCCAATGCGCGGTCGAGCCAGCCGAGGAAGCCCTTCGCCTCGGGCTCGGCGAGGTCCGCAAGGCGCAGGGTGTCCGGCGCGGTGGCGTGGCGGTCGCGGATGCGGGGCGGCAGATACTTGTTCACGGGCCTGGTGCCCTGTTCGGCCATCAGGTCCATGCCGCCGCGCGCGCGCACCATCTCGCTGACCGCCGAGCCGGGGTCGGAAAGATCGCCGAAATGCCGCGCACCGGCGGGGCAGGAGCGCACGCAGGCGGGGACGCGGTCCTCCTCGGGGATGTTGTCGTTGTAGATGCGATCGACGCAGAGGGTGCATTTCTTCATCACCCCCTCGGCGCGGTCCAACTCGCGCGCGCCGTAGGGGCAGGCCCAGGCGCAGAGGCCGCAGCCCATGCAGGCGTCCTCGTTCACCAGCACGATGCCGTCCTCGACCCGCTTGTAGGACGCCCCCGTGGGGCAGACGGTGACGCAGGGCGCGTCGTCGCAATGCAGGCAGGATTTCGGGAAATGCACGATCTGGGCGGGGGCATCCTCGGGCTCGATCTCGAAGCTGTGGATGCGGTTGAGCCAGGTGCCGGTGGGGTCGGCGCCATAGGGGTCCTGGTCGGACAGCGGCGCGCCGTAGCCTTGGGTGTTCCACTCCTTGCAGCTCACCGCGCAGGCATGGCAGCCGACGCATGTGTCGAGGTCGATGACGAGGCCCATCTTGCGCTCGACCTTCTCGGGCAGCGAGGTCATGCCTTGTCCCCTTTTCCAGCGGTCCATGCGCTGCCCCAGCGCACTTCCCCCGGGGCGGGCGCGACCGGCGAGGCCTGACGGCCCATGCGCGGTTCGGACGCCTCGGCGGGCGCGGCCTTCTCGATCCGCACGCGCAGGTCGTACCAGGCCGCCTGTCCGGTCACGGGATCCGAGTTGGACCACCTGAGCCCGTCGCCCTGTTCTGGCAGCAGTTCCTTGATCAGGTGGTTGAGCAGGAAGCCGCGCCTGGCCTCGGGCGCCGCGGGGTCGAGCGCCCAGGCGCCCTCGCGCTTGCCGACGGCGTTCCAGGTCCAGACCGTGTGGCGGTTGACCGCCCGCATCGCCCGCACCGGCACCTTGATGCGGCCGTGATGCGAGATCACCCAGGCCCAGTCGCCATCCTTCAGCCCGGCCCCGTCCATCACCGCGGCCGGCACGTAGAGCGGGGTCTCGCCGTGGATCTGCCTGAGCCACGCGTTCTGGCTGCCCCAGGAGTGATACATCGCCGCCGGGCGCTGGGTGATCGCGTGGAGCGGATAGTCCGCGAGGTCGAGGCCCGCGCCCTCGAACGGCTCCCACCACACCGGCAGGGGGTCGAAGGCCAGCTTGATGCGGTCGCGCAGATGGTCGGGCGGCTGGCGCGGCCCGTGCCCCTCGGCGGCAAGCTGGAAACGGCGCAGCGGCTCGGCATAAAGCTGGAACAGATAGGGCTGCGGCTTGTCGTAGAAGCCCATGCCCACCGCCCAGTCCTGATAGGCCGCGTTCGCCTGCTTCATGAAGCGCGCGCCCTCGGGCACCTCGCCCTGCCAGAAGCCGCCATTGGCGACATAGAGCGCCAACTGGTCGGGGTTCGGCGCGCCGCGCCCCTCGGCCGTGCCGTCGCCGCGCCAGCCGGCCAGCGGCCCCACCCCGGGGCGGCGTTCGTGGCGCACGATATAGTCGGCGTAGTCGGCGTATTTCGGGCGGCCTGCCTCGTCGAGGAAACCCGGCAGGCCCAGCCGCGCGCCGAGGTCGATCAGCACCGACTGGAAGCCGCGCACATCGCGCCCCGGCGCCTGGCTCTCGGGCGGCACCACCGGCCAGCGGATCGCGTCGGCGGCGTGGTCGGGCTCGGAAATCGGGCGGTCCAGCAGGCTGATGCAGTCGTGGCGTTCCAGATAGGTGGTGTCGGGCAGGATCAGGTCGGCATAGGCCACCATCTCGGACGAATAGGCGTCGGAATAGATGATCTTCGGGATCTGATACTCGCCATCCGCCCGCTTGCGCGTGAGCATCTCGATCACGCCCGCCGTGTTCATCGACGAGTTCCAGGCCATGTTGGCCATATACAGGAACAGCACGTCGACCGGGTAGGGATCGCCCGCCGCCGCATTCGCGATGACCATGTGCATCATGCCGTGGGCGGCCAGCGGCGCCTCCCACGAGAACGCCTTGTCGATCCTGACCGGCCGCCCGTCGTCGTCGAGCGCGAGGTCGGCCGGGCCGCGCGGCAGGCCCAGATGCGGGCCCGGCAGCGGGCAGTTGGGCTGGCTGTGGCAATGCGGCGTGGGATGGGCCTCGACCGGCTTGGGGTATGGCGGCTTGAACCGGAACCCGCCCGGGGTCTCGACCGTTCCCAACAGAAGTTGCAGGACGTGCAGCGCCCGACAGGTCTGGAATCCGTTGGAATGGGCCGAGATCCCGCGCATCGCGTGGAAGGCGACCGGGCGGCCGGTGAACCGCTCGTGCCGCTCGCCGCGGAAGTCGGTCCAGGGCGTCTCGACCGTGACGGGGTGGTTGAAGGCGGCGTCGGCAATCTCGGCCGCGATCCGGCGGATGGTCGCGGCGGGGATGCCGCAGCGCGCAGCCACCGCCTCGGGCGCATGCTCGGGGTCGAGATACTTGCGCGCCATCAGCTCGAACACCGGGCTTGCGCGTCCGCCCGCGGGGGTCGGGAAATCGCCCTTCAGCGCGGGTTTCAGGCCGGGCGCGTCGAACGGGCGGGCGGCCTCGGTCGCGCGGTCCCAGACCAGCGGCTTGCCGGCCTCGTCGCGCACCAGCAGCCCGAAGCCCGGGCCGGGGGTGCGGTCGACCAGACAGGGCGCGTTGGTCCAGCGCGCGAGGTAGTCGACATCGACATGCCCGGTGCGGATCAGCTCGTGGATCAGCGCGAGGATGAACAGCCCGTCGGTCCCCGGCGTGATACCCACCCATTCGTCGGCGATGGCGTTGTAGCCGGTGCGCACCGGGTTCACCCCGATCACCTTGGCGCCGCGGCCCTTCAGCTTGCCCAAGCCGATCTTGATGGGGTTCGAATCATGGTCCTCGGCGACGCCGAAGATCATGAACAGCCGCGTGCGCTCCCAATCCGGCGTGCCGAACTCCCAGAACGCGCCGCCCAGCGTGTAGAGGCCCGCCGCCGCCATGTTGACCGAGCAGAAGCCGCCATGCGCGGCATAGTTGGGCGTGCCGAACTGCTGCGCCCACCACGAGGTCAGCGATTGCGACTGGTCGCGCCCGGTGAAGAAGGCGAGCTTGCGGGGGTCGGTTGCCCGCACCGATCCAAGCCAGTCGGCGGCGGTGGCGAGCGCCTCGTCCCACGAAATCTCCTCGAACGCGCCCGAACCGCGCGGCCCGGTGCGCCTGAGCGGCCGCATCAGGCGCGCGGGCGAGTAGTGCTGCATGATCCCGGCCGAGCCCTTGGCGCACAGCACGCCGCGGTTGACCGGGTGGTTGCGGTTGCCCTCGATGTAGGAGATCAGCGGCACGCCGTCGGCGGTCTCGCGGATGTGCACATTGATGCCGCAGCGGCAGGCGCACATGTAGCAGGTGGTGCGCCGGATCTCGTCCGAGACATGCGGGCTCGTCTCCACCACCGGTCCACTCCCCGTCCCGCTCACGGCCGCCCTCGCCTGATTGCCATCGACGCCATTTTCCAGATTTCGCCGGTAGATGCGAGGGGCCAGTTCCGGGCGGAGTGGCGAGCCAGGCCTTGGGCCTCGTCTTTCGGCGGTGCCGCGAATGTGAGGGTCGTCACAGAAGCGCCCACCAAACCGTGTAGAATATGTCGAAATTCGCAGCTTTTCGTCCGGGGGAACAGATGATCGACACCTTTGCGCGCTTCGCCATCTCGTGGGTGCCGCAGCCCGGCAGCCCGCTCGCCCGGTTCGGCGCGTCATGGACCGGGTGGTGCCTCGACGCCGCCGAGCGGCGCGCGCGCCACAGCCCGGCGCGCCTGCCGTTTGCGCCCGAGCAGGTGACCGGGCCGGTCGAGTATCAGGGGCTGCAGGCGGCAATCTGTGCGCCCTTCCGGTTCCGTGCGGGGCGCAGCGTCTGGTCGTTCGAGCACGAGCTTGCGGCGCTGACCGACGATCTGGAACCCTTCATGCTGCCGCGCCTGTCGGTGGCGGTGGTCGACGGGCGCATCGTTCTGGCACCGCCGGCGACGACGCCCGCGCTCGCGCGCTTCGTCACGACAATCCGCCAACGCGTCGCGCCGTTCGATGCCGCCGCCGACGACCGGGCGGCCCCCGTCGCGCCGGTGACCGACACCCCCGCGGCCGGGCCCGCGCTGGTGCTGCCGCTGACCCGGCGCCTCGCCCCCGAGGAGGCCGAGGCCCTCGCCCGGCCGCTGGCGCTGGCGCTCGAGCCGGTCCTGGCCGAGCGCCAGCAGATCGCGGACTTCGCCCTGCTGGGCGATCCCGGCGGCGGCCGGGCGCTGCGCGTGATCGAGCGCCACAGCCTTGCCGAGCCGACGGTGCGCATCGAGACCGGCGCGCTGTCGTGCATCGACCCGCAGCTTTTCTCCGGCCTCGGCCCGCGCGCGATCCACTGACACCGGGCGGTCACTGGGGGCGCCGCGTCGCCCCGGTCCGGCCCGGCAGCGGCGATGCGCCCCGGCCGGGCGGCCGCATCACAGACCCACGGCCCCCGGGCTGAGGTGAATGGCGAACCGCTCCCGGATCGCGCGGTCGGTTTCGGCTGGGACGTGCATCGGGAAATACCCGCCGAGGATCTCGGCCTTGCGGGCCACCGCCCGGGCGATCAGGTCGGGGCGCCCCTTCTCGACCCATTCCTTGGGCGAGGTGCGGTCGCCCAGCCGCGGGTAGACGTAATCGCGCTGCATCAGCGACAGGGTCTGGCCGTGGCCGAGGTAGTGGCCCGGCCCCTCGAGGCAGACGGCGCGCATCACCTCGAGCGACAGCGCATCCTCGGTCACCTCGATGCCGCGCACGCAGCGTTCGGCCTGGCCCAGCAGGTCGTCGCCCAGGATCAGGCTCTCGAGGCAGAAGCCCAGCAGCGAGGCATGCATCCCCACCGCCTCGTAGACCATGTTGAGCCCGGCCAGCCCCGCCATCACGTTCGAGCACATCTGCTCCCAGCCGGCCTGCATGTCGGGCAGCTTCGCATCGGCGATCCCCGCAGCCGAGCCGCCCGGCAGGCCGTAGAAGCGGTGCATCTGGGCGCAGCCCGCGGTCAGCAGCGCCTGCTCGCCCGAACCGCCCGACATCGCCCCGGTGCGCAGGTCCGACACGAACGGCCAGGTGCCGAACACCGCCGGGTGCCCGGGCGCCATCGCGTTCACATAGACCACGCCAGCAAGGCACTCGGCCACCGCCTGCACGATGGCGCCGGCGATCGAGGCCGGCGCGGTCGCCCCCGCCTGCCCGGCCGAGAGCAGCAGGATCGGCATGCCGGCGCGGATCAGCGCCTCCATCACCAGGCAGCTTTCGGTCGCGAACTTCATCGGCGGCACGACGAAGCAGTTCGAGTTCGAGATGAAGGGGCGGGCGCGCCACTTCTCCTCGCCGCCCGCCAGCAGGTGGATCAGTTCCATCACCGGGGGGACGTGGGAGGCTTCGGTGAAGCTGACGCCGACATGCTTCGAGGTGCCGCGCACGCAGGCATAGATGGTGTTGAGGTCCATCTCGAGGTTGTCGGCGATGTCGCGGCAGACCATCGGGCGCTGGAAGAAATGCACGTTGTCGAGGCAGTCGGTGATCCGCGCGGCGTCGTAGAGGTCCTGCACCGTCGACTCGCGGTAGACCCGCCCCTCGACATCGACGACATGCACCGCCGCGCCCGCCGTGCCGTAATGCACGCGTGTGCCCGACAGTTCCAGGTCGTGGCGCGGGTCCTGGCCGTGCAGCGTGATGCCGCGCGAGGCCCGGGCCAGCATGTCCTCGACCAGCGCGCGGGGGAAGCGCAGGCGCCCGTCGTCGCCCAGGATCGCGCCCGCCCCGGTCATGATCGCGACGCCCGAGGGCGGCGCGTCGGCGAGGCCGATCTGTTCGAGCGCGGTCAACGCCGCCTCGTGGATGCGCGCGACGCCGGCTTCGGTCAGCGGCTCGTAGCGCCCGCCGCTCATGCCCGGCCGGATCGGGCGAACCTCGTCGGACAGCGGCGCCGCCCGCAGCGCCTGGCGCGCCGCACGCCCGCCGGCGCGGCGGGTCCGGCAGGAAAGATCGGTCTCGGTCATCGGAATGCCCTCCGCTGGCACGGGCGCCATCGCCTCGCGCGCGCTCACATCCGCACCCGGGATGCGTCGGGATCGTAGAGCGGCCTGAGGCTTGCCTCGGCCGCGATGCGGGTGCCTGCCACCTCGATCTGCCACGACGACGCCATCAGCGCCGCCGCGGTCTCGTCCGGGCAGGGCACATAGCCCATGCCGATCGCAGCACCGAGGTGATGGCCATAGGCGCCCGAAGTGAGCTGGCCCACGATCCGCCCGTCGCGCAGGATCGGCTCGTTGTGGTAGACGAGCGGCTCGGGGTCGTTCAGGCGGAACTGCACCATCCGGCGCCCGAGCCCCGCCTCGCGCTTGGCCAGAACCGCGTCGCGCCCGATGAAGTCGCCGAAGCGGGAAGGTGCCTTGTCCAGCTTGACCGCGAAGCCGAGCCCCGCCTCGAGGATATGGTCCTCGTCGGTGATGTCGTGGCCCCAGTGGCGGAACGCCTTCTCGATGCGGCAGCTATCGAGCACATGCAGGCCGCAGAGCGTCAACCCGTGGGCGCGCCCCTCCTCCTCGATCGCCTCGAACACATGGGCGGCCTGATCGGCGGGGACGTAAAGCTCCCAGCCAAGCTCGCCCACATACGAGACGCGATGCGCCCGGCCCCGGCCCATGGCGATCTCGATCTCTTGCGCCGTGCCGAAGGGGAAGGCGTCGTTCGCGAGATTCGCGCCGATCACGGGGGCGAGCAGGTCGCGCGCCTTCGGACCCATCACCGCCAGCACCGCCTCGGCCGAGGTCACGTCGGTCGCCACGCAATGCGCGTCCTCGGGCGTCAGGCGCCGGATGCGGCCGAGGTCACGCTGAAGGGTGGCGGCGGGCGTCACCACCAGGAAGGCGGTCTCCGAGAGGCGCGTCACCGTCACGTCGGCCTCGATGCCGCCCCTGGCGTTCAGGAACTGGGTGTAGACGATCCGCCCCACCGGCACGCGGACATCGGCGCCGCAGATGCGTTGCAGCACGTCCTCGGCGTCGCGGCCCTCGACCCGGATCTTGCCGAAGGTGGAAAGGTCGAACAGCCCCACCCCCTCGCGCACCGCGCGGTGCTCCTCGGCGGCGTTCGCGAACCAGTTCTGGCGACCCCAGCTATAGCGATACTCGCGCGCCTCGCCAGGCTTGGCGAACCAGTTCGCGCGCTCCCACCCCGCGGTCTCGCCGAACACCGCGCCGCGGGCCTTGAGGTGCTCGTGCAGGGGCGTGCGGCGGATGCCCCGCGCGGTGGCGGGCTGGCGGTAGGGGAAATGATCGGCGTAGAGCAACCCCAGCGTCTCGGTCGAGCGTTCGACCAGATAGCGCCGGTTCGACTGGAAGGGCTGCATCCGGCGGATGTCGACGTCCCAGAGGTCAAAGGGCGGCTCGCCGTCCTCCATCCACTGCGCCAGCGCCATGCCCGCGCCGCCCGCCGACTGGATGCCGATCGAGTTGAACCCCGCCGCCACCCAGAAGCCGCGCGTCTCGGGCGCCTCGCCCAGCAGGTAGCGATCGTCGGGGGTGAAGCTCTCGGGGCCGTTGAAGAAGGTCTTGACGCCCGCGCTCGCCAGCATCGGCATGCGGTGGGCGGCTTTCTCGAGGATCGGCTCGAAATGGTCGAAATCCTCGGGCAACTGGTCGAAGCAGAAATCCTCGGGGATGCCACCCATCCCCCAGGGCTTCGAGACCGGCTCGAAGGCGCCCAGCAGGAACTTGCCCGCGTCCTCCTTGTAATAGGCGCACTCGTCGGGGACGCGCAGGACGGGCATCTGGCCGAGGCCCGCGATCGGCTCGGTCACGATGTAGAAATGCTCGCAGGCCTGGAGGGGGACCGAGACGCCGGCCATCTGCCCGACCTCGCGGCCCCACATGCCGGCGCAGTTGACGACGAACTCGGCGCGGATGGTGCCCGCATCGCCGCCCATCGCCCAGTCGACGCCGGTGACGCGCCCGCCCTCGCGCCGCACGGCGGTGACCTTGGCGCCCTCGACGATGCGCGCGCCACGCATCCGCGCGCCCTTGGCCAGCGCGAGCGCGATGTTGCCGGGGTCGCCCTGCCCGTCGGTCGGCAGCCACACACCGCCCACCACGTCAGAGGTCTCGAGGTGCGGATAGCGCGCCTTGACCTCCGCCGGGCTGATCTCCTCGACCGGCACGCCGAAGGCACGCGCCATCGAGGCCGAGCGCCACAGCTCCTCGCGCCGCTCGGCCGTCAGCGCCACGCTGATCGAGCCGCATTGGCGCAGGCCGGTGGCGGCCCCGGTCTCGGCCTCGAGCCCGCGGTAGAGGTCGGCCGAATATTTCGCCAGCCGCGTCATGTTGGCCGAGGCGCGAAGCTGGCCGATCAGCCCGGCCGCGTGCCAGGTGGTGCCGCAGGTGAGCTGCTTGCGCTCCAGCAGCACCACGTCGGTCCAGCCGAGCTTGGTGAGGTGATAGGCGACCGAGCAGCCGATCACGCCGCCGCCGATGATGACGGCGCGGGCCTGGGTGGGAAGCGTGCTCATGGGCGAACCTCGGGTGGCAGGAGGACGAGCTTTCCGGCGAAGCGCTTGGCGGCGAAATCGGCCTGGGCTGTGGCGATCTCGCGCAGCGGATAGGTCCGGGCGACCAGCGGGCGGACCAGGCCAGCGTTGATGATGCCGACCAGCCGGGCGAACACCTCGGCCGGCTGGAAGGTGCAGCCGAAGATCGTGAGGTCGTTGAGGTAGATCGTGCGCAGGTCGGCCTCGACCACCGGCCCCGCGATGGCGCCTGAGACGGCATAGCGCCCGCCCGGCACCAGCGCCCCGATCACGCCGCCCCAGCCCGGGCCGCCGACCACGTCGATCGCCGCATCGAAGGCGCGCGACGGCAGCGCGGCATCGCGCGCCAGCACTGCGTCCGCGCCCGCCTCGCGCACCGCCGCCTGCTTGGCGCCGCCCGCCAGCGCGGTGACATGCGCGCCCAGATGCTTGGCAAGCTGCACCGCCGCCAACCCCACGCCGCCCGAGGCGCCGGTGACCAGAACCCGCTCGCCCGTGCGGGCGCCGGCGCGCGCCAGCAGGTTCCACGCGGTCC
>JAVVFE010000010.1:0-20395 GCA_032251175.1 Thermohalobaculum sp. | reverse complement strand
GCCGCTCGGCGCGAACCGGCCTGCGTGGTGGCTCGGCCTCGCGCCCGGGGCCGGCGGGCTGCTGGCGGCGCAGATGGTGCTCGACCTGAGCGGCCCCGCGGGACCGCGGCTGTGGCGCCGGGTGGTGCCGATCGCGCTGTGCTACCTCGCGGCGGTCGGCTGGGCGGCGGTGCAGGCGGGGCCGGCGCCGGTCGCCGGCTGGGCGCATCCCGCCTGGGCCGAGGCGGGGATCGTGCCCGGTGCGATCTCGGCCGATCCGGCGATGACCTGGCACGGCGTGCTGCGGCTGCTCGGCTATGGTGCGATCTTCTGGGTGGCCGCGCGCGGCGGCGCCGATGAGGGGCGCGCGCGGCTGTTCGTGGCCGGCTTCGCCGCCTTTTCGGTCGCGCTCGCGCTCTATGGCCTGGTCGCGCTTTATGCCGGCGAGAACCCGATCACCGGGCCGTCCGCCTATCCCGGCGTGGTCACGGCAAGCTTCGTCAACCGCAACGCCTATGCCTACTACGCCGGCCTGGGGCTGATGGCGACGATTGCGACGCTGGCCTTTCTGGTGCCGCCCGGGCGCACCGGGCGGGGCTGGCGGCAGACGCTGCGCGACATGATCGAGGCGCTGGGCGACGGGGCCTGGGCGCCGGTGTTCGGCATCGGCGTGCTGCTGGTCGCGCTGGTCCAGACCGAATCGCGGGCGGGCACCGCGGCCAGCCTGGGCGGGGCGGGGGTGCTGGCCGCGATCCTGCTTGCACAGCGCGGCCGAACGATGCGGCGGCTCGGCATCGGCCTGCTCGGGGTGGCGGCCGTGGTGGTGAGCCTGACCGGCCAGCGGCTGGGCGACCGGCTGGGGGCCGATCCGCTCGAGGACCAGCGCGCCGATCTGTTCGTGCATGTCATCGAGGGGATCGCGGCGTCACCCTGGCTCGGCCACGGTCTCGGCGCCTTCCAGGACGCCTTCCGCACCTACATGACCAGCGATTTCAGCCGTGCCGACTGGGCGCAGGCGCATAACAGCTATCTCGAGAACGCCTTCGAGCTGGGCCTGCCGGCGGCCGGGGCGCTGTATCTGGGTCTCGCGATCCTTGCGCTGTCGCTGGGGCGCGGCGTTGCGCGGCGCCAGCGGCTGCGGGCCCTGCCGGCGCTGGGCTTGTGCGCGCTCGGCGCCGGGGCGCTGCATGCGACGGTCGATTTCAGCCTGCAGATGCCCGCGAGCGCAGCGGCGCTCGCCTTCCTGACCGGCATCGGCTGGAGCCAGAGCCACATGGCGCGACAGGGCGCGCGGTCCGCGGTCACAGCCCCGCGGCCTGAACATGCATCCAGTCGACATCGCGCGCGCGGCCCAGACTGAGCCAGCCTTCCGCCTCCCAGATCTCCCACCAGGCATCGAGATCGGGATGCGCGAGTGCGGCGCGCGCGCGGCCCCAGGTCAGGCGGTTGCGCACCGGGTCCCAGTCGATCGCGGCCCCCCAGGCATGCACCGACCAGCGCGAGCCGCCACGCATCCGGCGCGGATTGTAGCTGCCGCCGAAGATGTCGAGGCCGAGCCGCGCGATCCGGTCCGCGCCGTAGCGGGCATCGACCCGGGCAAGGACGCGCGCGAGGCTGTCGGCGCACCGTTCATGGATCGCGATGGCGCTGACGGTCGTCGCCGGCTCCCAGGCAAGCCGCAGGGGCCAGGGGCACGGCACCCGCACGAGCGGGGGCGTGCGCCCGCCCGGCAGGCCGTTGGGGCCGTAGAATGCGGTCATCGCCGCGAAATCCTGCCGCGGCCAGCGGGGTCCGGGCGGCAGGTGGGGCCGGGCGGGCATCGGGTCCGCATCGCGCGGGACCGCCGCACCGGCATCTCCCGCGCCCACGCCCGCCGGATCGGGGCGCGCCAGCGGCCCTGCGGCCGAGCCCGGCGCACCGCCCGATCGGGCGAGCGCCACGTCACCGCCGGTGGTACTCGCCGCCCCCGCCCCGGGCGTCCCGTCCAACCGGTTCGCCGTGCGCGCGCGATCCGCCACCGCCGCCATGGCGCCGGACCCGCGGGCCGGCACCGGCGCCGCGGCGCCGCCGGGCCGCGGCGGCTCGGGCAGCGCCGCGCGCGCCGCCAGTTCCGCCGCCGCAGCCGCAGTCCGCGGTCCCCAGATGCCGTCGACGGGACCGGGGTCGAGGCCCTCGGCGCGGCTGATGAGTTGCACCAGCGCCGTCGCCCATCGCGGCGCCGGCCAGCCGCGCCAGCCCGGGGGTGCCTGCGGGTGATCCGAAAGCGCCGCGCTCACGGCGGCATTGGTCAGCGGCCCGCTGATCCCGTCCACGGCCCCGCGATACAGGCCCAGACTGGCAAGAATGGTTTGAAGGGTCTTCACGGCTGCGGCGTTCATGGCCGTTCTTCCTTGTTCCTGGTGTCGGATCCGGCGCCCGGCAGGGGTGCCCAAGACCGCACCGTAAGGGAGGTTCCGGAACCGTTGCGCCGGCGCGCGGGAGAGCGGACGCTCCATCCCGAAGTGCGCACGATCTGTTGACCCCGGCAGGCGATCACACCGCTTCTCTGGCGGTGCGCGATCATCTAGAGCTTTGCTGCACTGACATTTCTGCGCTGGCCACGGCAGCGGACCCCCGATGCCCTGGCCAGCACGATCTTTGCCGAAACGGACGCCGCACCATGTGGAACCTTCTGGACCAGCTTTCCGATCAGAACGTCCGGCGCCGACTCGGGCTGCGCTTCGAGGCCATGGTCGAGGAGGTGTTCCAGGTGGTGCGCTGGGCCATCGTGGTGGGATTTGTCGAGTTTCTCTCGATCCGCTATCCCGGCTTCGGCATCCGCGCCCTGTATCTGGTCCTGGCGGTGCTGCTGTTCGGCTATCTCGCCTCGCGCTTTCTGCTGCGCCCG
Source organism: Thermohalobaculum sp. (assembly GCA_032251175.1). Lineage (GTDB taxonomy): Bacteria > Pseudomonadota > Alphaproteobacteria > Rhodobacterales > Rhodobacteraceae > Thermohalobaculum. Next base: position 17,529 of record JAVVFE010000010.1, on the reverse strand, counting down.
GAAATCCGACTTTTTGCCGACCCCGTATCGCGCTGGCAGCGGCTGGTGCAGAGCGCCTTCAACTTCGTGATCTGCATCGTTGTGTTCGTGCTGGTGATGTGGGGCATCTCCCAGATGGTGCATGGCCTGTCGGTCTATCGCCTGTCGATGTGAGGCGCGCGGCGTGCGCCGGCATCGCGGCGCTCGCTCTGCCGGCCGCAGCCGGTGGCGGCGCTGAAGGTGCGGCGCGTTCAGCCGACCTTCGGCACGCCCCCGCGCAGGATCTCGGCGAACCAGGCGGTGTCGATGTTGCCGCCGCCGAGGATCACGCCGACGCGCTTGCCCTGCATCCGCCCGCGCTCCTGCATCAGCGCGGCCAGCGCCGCGGCGCCTGCCCCTTCGGCGACATTGTGGGTGTCGGAAAAATAGACCCGGATCGCCTCGGCGACCTCCCGGTCGGTGACGCGCACGACCCGGGCAGCGCCCTTCGAGATGATCCCCAGCGGCCCCGCCCAGGGCGCGCGGCAGGCCATGCCGTCGGCGAAGGTGACGGCGGTCTCGGTCTCGACGATCTCGCCCGCCTCGAAACTCTGCGCGTAGGCGTCGGCGTGGGCCGAGACGACGCCGACGATCTCGGTCCTCAGCCCCAGCAGGTCGCGCGCCGTGATCAGCCCGCAGATGCCCGAGCCCATGCCGATCGGCACATAGACCGCATCGAGATCGGCCACGGCACGGAACAGTTCCAGCGCGTAGGTCGCGACGCCCTTGACCAACGCCAGATCGAACGGCGGGATCAGGTGCAGCCCCTCGGCCTCGGCGACGCGGACGGCCTCGAGCCGGGCCTCCTCGAAGTCGCGGCCATGGACGTGGACGCTCGCGCCCCAGCCCTCCATCGCACGGTTCTTCTCGACCGAATTGCCCTGCGGCACATACACCTTCACCGGAATGCCGTGAGCGCGCGCGGCGAACGGGATCGACTGGCCGTGATTGCCGCGCGTGGCGGTGACGATGCCGCGGCAGCCGCCCCGGCGCGCCAGTTCGTCGAGATAGACCAGCCCGCCGCGCACCTTGAAGGCGCCGGTCGGCGTGTGGTTCTCGTGCTTGACCCAGACCTCGGCGCCGAGACGCTGCGCCAGCAGCGGCCAGGCATATTGCGGCGTGGGCGGCATGTGGCGGTGAACCAGATCGGCGGCGGCCTGAAGGTCGGCGAGGGTGAAAAGGCTCACAGCACCCTCCCCGCCACGGCGTCGAGCCGGGCCAGCAGCGCCGGGTCGCGGGCCTCGGGCGCGGTGAGGATCGCGTATTCCAGCGCCCGGTCGCAGCCCTGCGGGCAAGGGCCGCGCGGACCGCCCAGTGCGGGCACGACCGCCGCGATCATCGCCTTCGCCTTGTCGACATTGGCATGCATGGTGCGCAGGATCGCGGTGATGTCGACCTCGCCATGGTCGGGGTGCCAGCTGTCGTAGTCTGTGACCATCGCGATCGTGGCATAGCAGATCTCGGCCTCGCGGGCGAGCTTGGCCTCGGGCATGTTGGTCATGCCGATGACATCGGCGCCCCACTGCTCGCGGTAGAGGCGGGATTCCGCCAGCGTCGAGAACTGCGGCCCCTCCATCGCCAGATAGGTGCCGCCGACATGCACCCCCTCGATGCCGGCCGCCGCCAGCGCCCCGCGCAGCCGGGCGCAGGTGGGCTCGGCCACCGAGACATGGGCGACGCAGCCGGTGCCGAAGAACGACTTCTCGCGCCCGAAGGTGCGGTCGATGAACTGGTCCACCAGCACGAAATCGCCCGGCGCCATCTCCTCGCGGAACGAGCCGCAGGCCGAGAAGCTGAGGATATCGGTCACGCCCACGCGCTTGAGCGCGTCGATGTTTGCGCGGTAGTTGATGGTGGTGGGCGAGTGCCGATGCCCCCGCCCGTGTCGCGGCAGGAAGGCGACGGGCACGCCGGCAAGCTGCCCGCGCAGGATCTGGTCCGAGGGCGCGCCCCACGGGCTGTCGACGCTGACCCACTCGGCGCCTTCCAGCCCGTCGATGGCGTAGAGGCCCGAGCCCCCGATGATGCCGATCATGGCGTCCCTCATCACGTCCCCCTCAGCCCGGGCGCCTCAGCGCGAATTTGTCGGTCACGGCGGTGTAGTCCATGTAGCCCATCCGCGCGACCGGGTTGAAGGCCAGCACGTCGAGCAGGCCGTCCTTCAGATACCGCTCGTCGATATGCACGCCCACCACCTCGCCGATCACGACGATGTTGCGCCAGCCCGCCGACCACGAGGGCAGGTCGTCGAGGATGCGCACCGCGCGGCATTCCAGCACGGCCGGCGCCGCGGCGACGCGGGGGGCGCGGATCACCTCGCAGGGCGCCTTTTCCAGCCCCGCGATCTCGAATTCGTCCGCGCCGGCCGGGTAGTTGCCGGACGAGGCGTTCATCGCATCCGTCAACGCCCGGCCCACCACGTTGCAGGCGAACTCGCCGGTCGCGCGGATGTTGGCGACGGAATCCTTCTGCGGCTCGCCCGGCCCCTTGCCCCCGGTCTGGGCGAACATCACCATCGGCGGGCGGTCGCCGCAGCCGTTGAAGAAGCTGTAGGGCGCAAGGTTCGCCCGACCATCCGCGTCGAGCGTCGAGATCCAGCCAATCGGCCGGGGCGCGACGATCGCCTTGAACGGGTCGTGCGGCAGGCCGTGGCCGTCGGCCGGGCGGTAGAACATCGGGCGCTCCCTCTGGCAAGTCCGGGTCACGCGTGGTAGCGAGCCCAACGTCCGCCCGCAACCCGCAACCCGCCACCCGAGCCCGAGGCCGCCGAGCCCCCCGCATGTTCCGCCTGCTGAGAGAACGCGACGGCGACGCCTGGGAGGTCGAGGCGCTCTACGACCTGTGCTTCGCGCCCGGCCGCGGGGCGCTCTCGTCCTACCAGTTGCGCGAGGGGGTCGAGCCGGTGGCCGACCTCTGCACCATCGCGCGCGATGAATTCGACAGCGTGGTCGGCGCGATCCGCTACTGGCCGGTGCTGGTGGGCGCGGGCGAATGGCCCGCATTGCTGCTGGGCCCCGTGGCGGTCCACCCGACGCTGCAGGGCGAGGGGCTGGGCGCGCTCTTGATCACCGAGACGCTCGACCTTGCGAAGAAGGCGGGGTGGGAGCGGGTGATCCTGGTCGGCGACGAGCCCTATTACCGCCGCTTCGGCTTCCGGCGCGACCTGGCGCTGGCGCTCGATTACCCGAAGCCGGTGAACTTCAACCGGCTGCTGGCGCGCGAGCTGGTGCCGGGCGCGATGCAGGGCGTCGCGGGGCTGGTGCACCGCTGGCGCGACTGATGCACGCGCCGCGCCGCCGCACGACCTTGGGCGAATCATGCCTGGCTGCCGGGCGCAAGCACAGACCGAATGCCCCCGGGTGGACCGGCGCGCGCCCGGCGATCCCGCCACCCGCAAGATTTCCCGCAATATTTCGTGCGAAGTTCCCCAAAGATGTTTGCGACAGTCGCAAATTCGCGATACTGGGGGTGGCAGAAGACAACAAGAACTCGGTTCTCGACGCCGCAGCAGTGATCCGCACAAATCACGCGAACGGCACGAGTTGAGAGCCCCCGCGAAGAAGGCAAGGAAAACCAGGATGACTGACGACAGCGTGACCCATGCCGACCTGATGTCGCTGATGGCGGAGATCGTCTCGGCGCATGTGTCGAATAATGCGGTGCCCAGCGCCGAATTGCCCGGGCTGATCGAGACGGTCTATTCGACGCTCGTGGGCCTGGGCAGCCCGGCCGCCGTGCCGGAGGTGGAACTCAAGCCGGCGGTTCCGATCAAGAAATCGATCACCGACGACTACATCATCTGTCTCGAGGACGGCAAGAAGCTGAAGATGCTCAAGCGCCACCTCAAGACCTCGTACAACCTGACGCCCGAGGAATATCGCGCCAAGTGGGGCCTCTCGCCCGACTATCCGATGGTCGCGCCGAACTATGCCGCCAAGCGCCAGCAGCTTGCGAAGAAGATCGGCCTGGGGCGCAAGCGCACGGTCTGAGACTTCGCCCGCCGTTGCGGCGGGGGCGATGACTGCGTAGAAGACGGCGCGGGCGCGATACCCGCGCCGTTGCCGTTTTTTTTTGCGGTCCCGCCCGGGGGGATGCCGATGAGCGCGCCGAAAAAGCTCTGGATCAAGACCTACGGCTGCCAGATGAACGTCTACGACAGCGAGCGCATGGCGGCGGCGCTGGTGGCCGAGGGCTATGTCGAGGCCGAAAGCCCCGAAGGCGCCGATCTGGTGGTCCTGAACACCTGCCACATCCGCGAGAAGGCCGCCGAAAAGGTCTATTCCGATCTGGGCCGCCTGCGCCCGCTGCGCGAGGCCAAGGCGGCCGCGGGCGGCCGGATGCAGATCGCCGTCGCCGGCTGCGTCGCCCAGGCCGAAGGCGCCGAGATCCAGCGCCGCGCGCCACTGGTCGACCTGGTTGTGGGCCCGCAGGCCTATCACCGCCTGCCGGCGATGGCCGCGCGCGTGGCCGCAGGCGGGGGCGCCCAGATCGACACCGACTTCCCCGAGGAAGACAAGTTCGACCACCTGCCGCAGCCGCCGAAAGCGCGCCGCGCGCCCGCCGCCTTCCTGACGGTGCAGGAGGGCTGCGACAAGTTCTGCGCCTTCTGCGTCGTCCCCTACACCCGCGGCGCCGAGGTCTCGCGCCCCGCCGCCCGCATCCTGGCGGAGGCGCGCGACCTGGTCGCCCGCGGCGTGGTCGAGATCACGCTGCTCGGCCAGAACGTGAACGCCTGGCATGGTGCGGGGCCCGCGGGTGGGACATGGGGCCTGGGCGAACTGATCCGGGCGCTGGCCGGCATCGACGGGCTTGCGCGCATCCGCTACACCACCTCGCACCCCAACGACATGGACGACGGCCTGATCGCCGCCCATGCCGAGGTGCCCAAGCTGATGCCCTATCTGCACCTGCCGGTGCAGTCGGGATCGGACCGCATCCTGAAGGCGATGAACCGGCGCCACACCGCCGGGGATTATCTGCGCCTGATCGCGCGCATCCGCGCGACCCGGCCCGACATCGCGCTGTCGGGCGATTTCATCGTCGGCTTCCCGGGCGAGACCGAGGCGGATTTCGCGGCGACGATGGCGCTGGTCCGCGAGGTCGGCTATGCCAGCGCCTACTCGTTCAAGTATTCGTCCCGCCCCGGCACGCCCGCCGCCACCGCCGCCGAACAGGTGCCCGAGGCGGTGAAGACCGAACGCCTGCTGCGCCTTCAGGCCCTGATCACCGCGCAGCAGGCCGCCTTCCAGCGCGCCTGCGTCGGGCGCGAGATGCCGGTCCTGATCGAGAAGCCCGGGCGCTATCCGGGCCAGATGGTCGGCCGCTCGCCCTGGCTTCAGGCGGTGCATCTGACGGCCGATGCCGGGCTCGCCGGGCAGATCGTGCCGGTCGCGATCGAAGGGGTCCGGACCAACTCGCTCGCCGGGCGCCTGATCGGCTGAACACCCGCGGCGCACAGTGGGTCTTTTCCGCCACGGACCGCGAGAACCGGGGTGGAGCCGCGCGCCCTGCGCGTTGACCCAACGGCAGCCGGACATATCTGGCCACCTGATCATTGCCGCATCAGGGAGGACAGGGGATGGCCGCGCGCCTTGCAACCATGTCGAACGAGACACGCGCGGGGCTGTTGCTCGCGCTGGCCGCGCTCGCGGGCGTGCTGTCGGAAAACATCGCCGCGTTGAAGCCCGGCTATGACGCGATCCTGACCACCTACATCACGCTGAGCGTGGGCGAGGCGGCGATCTCCAAGCCGATCCTGTTGTGGATCAACGACGCGCTGATGGCGGTGTTCTTCTTCCTCGTCGCGCTCGAGATCAAGAAGGAGATCCTCGAGGGCTCGCTCAGCACCTGGCGCAAGGCGGCGCTGCCGGTCTATGGCGCGATCGGCGGCATGGCGGTGCCGGCACTGGTGTTCATCGGCATCGTCGGCATCGGCTCGGCCGAGGCCGTGGGCTGGGCGATCCCGGCCGCGACCGACATCGCCTTCGCGCTGGGCGTGCTTTCGCTGTTCGGCAACCGGGTGCCGCCGGCGCTGAAGGCATTCCTGCTCGCGCTCGCGGTGGTTGACGACCTGGCCGCCATTGCGATCATCGCGGTGTTCTACACCGCGGACCTCTCGGTCGCGGCGCTGGCGCTGGGCGGGGTCGGGCTTGCGGCGCTGCTGGGGCTCAACCTCGCGGGGTTCAAGCGCAAGGCGCCGTTCATCCTGATCGGCATCTTCCTGTGGGTCTGCGTGCTGAAATCGGGCGTGCATGCCACGCTGGCCGGTGTGGCGCTGGGCTTCGCCATCCCGATGGGCAAGGACCACGAGGGGCGCTCGCCGCTCAAGACCATCGAGCATGGGCTGCATCCCTACGTCGCCTATTTCGTGATGCCGATCTTCGCCTTCGCAAACGCCGGCGTGCCGCTGGGCGGGCTCACGCTTGCGGATCTGACGGCGCCGCTGACGCTCGCCATCGCGCTGGGCCTGTTCGCCGGCAAGCAGATCGGCGTGTTCGGCTGCGCCTGGGGCGCGATCCGGCTGGGCCTGGCCGAGCCGCCCAGGGACGCCACGCTGATGCAGCTCTACGGCGTGGCGCTGCTGGCGGGCATCGGCTTCACCATGAGCCTGTTCATCGGCACGCTCGCCTTCGCCGACCCCGCGCATCAGAACGCGGTGCGCCTGGGCGTGCTGGCGGGCTCGCTGATGTCGGGCATCGTCGGCTCGGTGGTGCTGGCGCGCGCGACGGCTGCCACCGGCTCGCGGGTCATGGCGGGCCACCGCGCCCCGGCCGAGTGACGCCCGGCCCGCATCCGCGCGGCGTGACAGCATCGGGCGGCCGCCCTTGACAGGGCGGGCGCGCCGCCGCATTTGTGGTATACCACGCACCACGACATGGCCGGGAGGGACCGCGAATGCTGATCCGCGCCGAGGCGTCCTGCCTCGTGGTCATCGACATGCAGGAGCGGCTGGTGCCGGCGATGCAGGCGCCCGCGCGCACCATCCGCAACGCCCGCACGCTGATGACGGCGGCGCACGAACTGGCCGTGCCGGTGCTGCTGACCGAGCAATACCCCAAGGGCCTGGGCGCCACGGTGCCGGAACTGGCGCGCGTGGCGCAGGCCACCGGGGCGCAGATCCTGCCGAAGATGCATTTCTCGTGCATGGAGGATCAGGGCTTCGCGGCCGCGTTCCGCGCCACCGGGCGCAAGCAGGCGGTGATCGCCGGGATGGAGGCGCATATCTGCGTCATGCAGACCGCGGCCGAGATGATGGAACAGGGCATCGAGGTGTTCGTGGTGACCGACGCCACCTCGTCGCGCACCCCCGAGTCCGAGAAAGCCTGCCTCGACCGGCTGCAAGCCAGCGGCGCCGGGATCGTGACGACCGAGATGGTGGTGTTCGAGTGGCTGGGACGCGCCGGGACCGAGGCGTTCCGCGCGCTGCTGCCGCTGATCAAGTAGCCGCACATCCACGCGACCGGATTTTCCTTGCAGAGCGGCGCGCCCTGATCCACGATTTGTGGGCAGACGGCGCAAGGGAGACATCATCTCGTGGTCAGCACGCCTCTCAGGGACGCAAGCGGAACCCAGGCACCGGACGACGAGACCATCCTTGAATTCCCCGACAACCGACTTCTGATCGACCTGTGCGGCCCGTTCGACCGCAACCTCGCGGCCTTCGAGCAGGGCTTTGACGTGGTGATCATGCGCCGCGGCAACCGGCTGGTGCTGCATGGCGGCGAGACGGCGCGCGCCGAGGCGGGCGCGGCGCTCGAGGCGCTCTACGACCGGGTCGAGCAGGGCCGCCCCGCAGCGAAGGGCGATGTCGACGCGATGATCCGCATGGGAGCGCGCGCGGCGCCGCGTGCCGCGCCGGCCGAGGACGCGCCGGCCCGACAGCTCGACATGTTCCCCGGCGGGCGGGTCGAGATCCACACCCGGCGCAAGGTGATCGAGCCGCGCTCGGTGGTGCAGCGCAGCTATGTCGCCGAGCTGTTCCGGCGCGAGCTGGTGTTCGGCATCGGCCCGGCGGGCACCGGCAAGACCTATCTCGCGGTCGCCGCCGCGGTGTCGATGTTCATCGAGGGGCAGGTCGAGAAGATCATCCTGAGCCGCCCCGCGGTCGAGGCGGGCGAGCGGCTTGGCTTCCTGCCGGGGACTGAGAAGGAGAAGATGGACCCCTACATGCGCCCGCTCTACGACGCGCTGGGCGACATGCTGCCGCCCCGGCAACTGCCCAAGCTGATGGAAGAGGGCAAGGTCGAGATCGCGCCGCTGGCTTTCATGCGCGGGCGCACGCTCGCCAACGCCTTCGTCGTGCTCGACGAGGCGCAGAACACCACCACCATGCAGATGAAGATGTTCCTGACCCGCATGGGCGAGGGCAGCCGGATGGCGATCACCGGCGACCCCACGCAGATCGACCTGCCGCGCGGCGTGCCCTCGGGGCTGGTCGAGGCGATCCGCGTGCTCGAGGGCGTGGCGGGCGTCGGCTTCGTGCGCTTCACCTCGGCCGACGTGATCCGCCATCCGATGGTGGCGAAGATCGTCGACGCCTATGAACGCGCGGGCGCGACCCACGGATGAGCGCGAACGGCGAGCCCGGGCTGGTCGACCTGGTGGTCGAGGACGACGGCTGGCTCGACGCCCTGCCCGACCTGCCCGGCCTTGCCGAGACGGCAGCGCGCCTTGCGCTCGACGCCGCGGGGCTTGCGGCTGCGGGCTACGAGATCGCGATCCTGGCCTGCGACGACGCCCGGATCGCCGCGCTCAACGCCGACTTTCGCGCCAAGCCCACGCCCACCAACGTGCTGTCCTGGCCCGCCTTCGACCTTGCCCCGGCCAAGCCCGGCGGGCACCCCGCGCCGCCGCCGCCGGGCGATCCGGCGGCGCCGATTTCGCTGGGCGATGTGGCGATCGCGCTTCAGACCATGCGCCGCGAAGCGGAAGCGGCGTCAATTCCCTTGAAAGATCACGCGATCCACCTGATCTTGCACGGGTGCCTGCACCTGCTGGGTTTCGACCACGAGACCGAGGCCGACGCGGCATTGATGGAAGGGATCGAGCGGCGGCACCTGATGGCCGCGGGACTTGCCGATCCCTATAGCGAAGGAGACGCGGCTGAGCCGCCTGTAAATTGACCGATGGACGCAGGCTCTAGTCCCGAGCCCTCAGTCGAGGGCCGGCAGATGGAAGACCCCGAACCCAACCGAACGCGGCCCGAGTCCGGGCCGGAACCCTTTGTCAGCCGCCTCCTGCGGCGCGCGGCGGATGCGCTGGCGCACACGCCCGAGCATGGCGACGCGGTCACGCCCGCCGGCATCGGCGCCGCGATGGCGGGGCTGTCGGACGCCGAGCGGGCGATGATCGCCAACATCCTGCGGCTGCGCGACCTGCGCGTGATCGACGTGATGACGCCGCGCGCGGACATCGTGGCGGTGGGGGTGGACAGCGACCTCGACAGCGTGTTCGCGGCCTTCCGCGAGGGATCGCTGTCGCGCCTGCCGGTCTACCGCGAGACGCTGGACGACCCGATGGGCTTCGTCCACCTCAAGGACCTCGCGATCGCCTATGGCCTTGGCAGGACGGCGAGCGACGACGATTTCGACCTGAAGAAGCACATTCGAACGGCGCTGTTCGTGCCACCCTCGATGCGGATCGCGGCGCTGATGCAGAAGATGCAGGGCTCGCGCGTCCACATGGCGCTGGTGATCGACGAGTTCGGCGGCGTCGACGGCCTGGTGACCATCGAGGACCTGGTCGAGCAGATCGTCGGCGACATCGAGGACGAGCACGACGAGGAGGAGATCGCCCACTGGCGGGAGGAAAGCCCGGGCGTCTACCTGATCGACGCCCGCGCCGACATCGCCGAGTTCGAGGAGGCCGAGGGCGTCACCCTGCGCCTGGCCGACTGGGAGGAGGATGTCGACACGCTGGGCGGCCTGGTCTTCATGCTGACCGGCCGCGTCCCCGTCCGGGCCGAGGTGATCGCCCACCCCGCCGGGCACGAGTTCCAGATCGTCGATGCCGACGCGCGGCGGATCAAGCGGCTGCGGCTGATCGTTCAGGGCGCGAGCCAGCCGGTCTCGCCCGCCGCGAGGAAGGCCGCCGAATGATCCCGCCGAGGGCTGGCGCGCGGGCGGCCCGGCGCCGGCTTTCACGCGTGAAATCACACTCAAACTATTGATTAAAAACAACAAATTGAATCATCTTTCACACTTCGCCACGCCCGCCCTGGCGGGTTTTCCGGGGACGCCGATCGGATGCGCGACATGACGACCGGGGCCGCCGCGCCCAGCCTGACCGGCCGCCTGGCGGCCGCCGTCGCCCGCCTGTCGGGCTGGCGACGGTTGGCAGCCGCCTTCGCCGCCGGCATGGCGCTGACTGGCGGGCAGACGCCGGTGTCGGCGCCGGGGCTGTGGTTCCTGGCGATGCCGGTGCTGGTGTGGCTGGTCGATGGCACGGCCGGACCGCGGCAGGCGGCGGCGGTCGGCTGGGCCGCGGCTTTCGGGATGTTCGTGACCGGGCTGTTCTGGATCGGCCATGCCTTTCTGGTGGATGCCGAGCAATTCGCCTGGATGATGCCGTTCGCCGTGACGCTGCTGCCCGCGGGCCTCGGGTTGTTCTGGGCGCTTGCCTTCTGGATCGCGCGCCGCACCTGGGCGCCCGGCAGCCTGTGGCGCGTGGCGTTGCTGGCCGCCCTGATCACGCTGGCGGAATATGCCCGCAGCCAGGTGCTGACCGGCCTGCCCTGGGGGCTGGCGGCCTATGTCTGGGTCGAGACGCCGGTGGCGCAGGCGGCGAGCGTGATCGGGCCGCACGGGCTGTCGCTGGTCACCTATGGCGTGACGGCGCTGCCGCTGGTGGCGATCGCCGGGGCACGGCCGCGGCTGGGGCCGGGGGCGGTGGCCGCCGCGCTGGCGGTGGCGGCGGTTCCCGCGCTGTGGGTGTGGGGCACGGCGCGCGTGCCGCCCGAGCCCGCCTATGCGCCCGGCGCCCCGGTGCTGCGGGTGGTCCAGCCCAATGCGACGCAGCGCCTGAAATGGAACCCGGACTACGCGGCGCTGTTCTACCGCCGCCTGATCGAGGCGACCGCCGCCCCCGCCGACCCCGCGCTGGGCCCGCCCGCCGCGGTGATCTGGCCCGAGACCGCGGTGCCCTTCCTGCCGGCCGAGCAGCCGGCCGAGCGCGCGGCGATTGCCGCCGCCGCCCGGGGCGCGCCGGTGATCCTGGGCGCGCTGCACCGCGAGCAGGGGCCGGCGGGGGTCGCCTGGTCGAATGCGCTGATGGCGATCCTGCCCGATGGCAGCCTGAGCGCGCGCTACGACAAGGCGCATCTGGTGCCGTTTGGCGAATATGTGCCGTGGCAGTCGGTGCTGGGCCGGATCGGCATCCGCCAGTTGGCCGAACGCGGCGGCTTTACCCCCGGCCCGGGGCCGCGGCGGATCGAGGTCGCGGGGCTGCCCGCGTTCTCGGCGCTGATCTGCTACGAGGCGATCTTCCCCGACGAGGTGATCCCCGAGGGGCCGCGGCCCGACTGGTTCCTGCAGGTCACCAATGACGGCTGGTTCGGCAGCTATGGCGGGCCGCAGCAGCACCTGGCGCAGGCGCGGTTTCGCGCCATCGAGCAGGGGCTGCCGCTGGTGCGCGCGGCCAACACCGGCATTTCGGCGGTGATCGACCCGCATGGCCGGGTGCTGCGGGCGCTCGCGCTCGACACCCATGGCGCGTTCGACGCGCGCCTGCCGGCGCCCCTGCCGCCCACCGCCTATGCCCGCCTGGGCGACGCGCCGGCGCTGGCGCTGGTGCTGGCGCTGGTGTTCGCCGCGCGGCTGCGGCGCCGGCGCATCGGCTGACCCCCCTGCCGCCGCCCGGGCGCGCCCTTGCCGGTTGACCCGCGCGCGGTGTCATGCCATGGCGTCTGGCCGGAGCGGGGATGCCCGGCCGGCTGGGGCTGCTGCGGAGACGGACATGGTGCGCAAGAATTATCTTTTTACCTCGGAATCGGTCTCGGAAGGGCATCCCGACAAGGTCTGCGACCAGATCTCGGACGGCATCGTCGACCTGATCCTGGCGCGCGAGTCCGAGGCCCGCGTCGCCGTCGAGACCGCCGCCACCACCAACAAGGTGGTGCTGATGGGCGAGATCAAGGTCAGCCCCGAGCACGCCGTCGACAAGGAGGAGATGATCGAGTCGGCGCGTGAGACGATCCGCCGGATCGGCTACATGCAGAAAGGCTTCCACTTCAAGACCGCCGAGATCGACTGCTATGTCCACGAGCAGTCGCCCGACATCGCGCAGGGCGTGGATGCCTCGGACAACAAGGACGAGGGCGCGGGCGACCAGGGCATCATGTTCGGCTATGCCACCAACGAGACGCCCGAACTGATGCCGGCGCCGCTGCTGTATTCCCACCGCATCCTGCACCTGATGGCCGAGGCCCGCCATGCCGATGCCGGCACCCTGTTCGGGCCGGACGCGAAAAGCCAGCTCACGCTGGAATACCGCGACGGCCAGCCCGTGCGCGTCCACACCGTGGTGGTGTCGAGCCAGCATCAGGAGCGCGACGCGGCCGGGCGCGAGGTGACCTCGGCCTATATGCGCGAACTGATCGAGCCCTTCGTGCGCAGGGCGCTGCCCGAGGGCTTTCTCGACGCCGACACGGTCTGGCACGTCAACCCGACCGGGCGCTTCGTGATCGGCGGGCCGGATGGCGACGCCGGGCTGACCGGGCGCAAGATCATCGTCGACACCTATGGCGGGGCCGCGCCCCATGGCGGCGGCGCGTTCTCGGGCAAGGACCCGACCAAGGTGGACCGCTCGGCCGCCTATGCCGCGCGCTACATCGCCAAGAACGTGGTGGCGGCGGGGCTGGCGTCGAAATGCACCATCCAGCTTGCCTACGCGATCGGCGTGGCCGAGCCGCTGGCGCTGTATGTCGATGGCCATGGCACCGAGGCGGCCGACCCCGTGAAGATCGAGGCGGCGATCCGCGAGACCATGAACCTGACGCCGCGCGGCATCCGCACCCGGCTGGGGCTGAACCGGCCGATCTATCAGCGCACCGCCGCCTACGGCCATTTCGGCCGCGAGCCGCAGGGCGATGGCGGCTTCTCGTGGGAGAAGCTGGACCTTGCCCCGGCGCTGAAGGGCGTGATCTGACCGGGCAGCCGGCGGCCTGCGATCCGGCGCCCGGGGGCAACCCCGGGCGTTGTCCGTTCCCGGGGGACGCGATGAGCGACGACAGCGATATCCCCGCCCGCGAGGACGGCGCGCCCTGGCGCAACTTCTATGGCCGGCGCCATGGCAAGCCCCTGCGCAAAGGCCAGCGGGCGCTGATCGACACCCGGCTGGCGGAGCTGGCGCCGCCGGGCGTGTCGTGGAAGGAGAACCCGGGACGCCATCCGATCGACCTGGCCGCGCTGTTTCCGGGCGCGCGCGAGGTGTGGCTGGAGGTGGGCTTCGGCGGCGGCGAGCACATGATCGCGCAGGCGGTCGCGAACCCCGATGTGGGCATCATCGGCTGCGAGCCGTTCATCAACGGCGTCGCCATGCTGCTGGCGGCGATCGGGCGGGCCGGGGTGACCAACCTGCGGGTCGTGGCGGGCGATGCGCGCGACCTGATGGACGTGCTGCCCGAGGGGTCGGTGGGGCGGGCCTTCCTGAACTACCCCGACCCCTGGCCCAAGCGGCGCCATCACCACCGGCGATTCGTGAACCCGGCCCAGCTCGACCAGTTGGCGCGCGTGCTGCGCCCTGGCGCGGAATTCCGGGTGGCGACCGACGTGCCCGACTATGTGCGCCACACGCTGAAGGTCATGGCGGCCGATGCCCGGTTCGAGCGCGTGCGGGTCGAGCAGATCGCCACGCCCTGGGCGGACTGGCCCGGCACCCGCTACGAGGCCAAGGCGCTGCGCGAGGGGCGCCGGCCGCACTACCTGACCTATCTGCGGGCCTGAGGGGGCGCGCGGCCCGTCAGGTCATCAGCACATAGCTGCCCGGCGCGTCCGGCAGGCCCGCGGCCGCGTCGAGGCCCAGCCCCGGCGGCACGCCGGGCGCGCCCGAGCGGGCGGCGAGCCAGTCGATCCAGGCCGGCCACCACGAGCCCTGCCGCAGATCGGCCCGCGCCACCCAGTCTTCGGGCGAGAGGTGGTTGGCATCGCGCGTGCGGGTGGCAATGCGGTAGTGCCGGCCGGGATGGCCGGGTTCCGACACCACGCCCGCATTGTGGCCGCCATTGGTCAGCACGAAGGTCACGTCGGTGTCGGTCTGGTGGTGGACCTTGAAGGCCGAGCGCCAGGGCGCGACGTGGTCGGTCTCGGTCCCGACCGCGAAGATCGGCGCGCGGATGTCGCCGAGCGCGACCGGCCTGCCCGCGACCGCATAGCGCCCGCCCGACAGCTCGTTGTCGAGGAACAGCCTGCGCAGGTATTCCGAGTGCATCCGGTAGGGCATCCGGGTCGAATCGGCGTTCCAGGCCATCAGCGCGTTCATCGGGTCGCGCTCGCCCATCAGGTAGACCCGCAGCATCTTGGACCAGATCAGGTCGTTCGAGCGCAGGATCTGGAAGGCGCCGGCCATCTGCTTCGAGTCGAGGAAGCCCTGCTCCCACATCATGTCCTCGAGGAAGCTGACCTCGCTCTCGCTGATGAACAGCATCAGCTCGCCGGCTTCGGAGAAGTCGCTCTGCGCGGCGAAGTAGCTGATGGTGGCCAGCCGCTCGTCGCCGTCGCGGGCCATCGCGGCGGCGGCGATCGAGAGCAGCGTGCCGCCGAGGCAGTAGCCGGCCGCGTGGATGCGCGCGCCCGGGCAGATCGCGCCGATCGCGTCGAGCGCGGCCATCGGGCCGAGGGTGCGGTAGTCCTCCATGCCGAGGTCGCGGTCCTCGGGCCCCGGGTTGCGCCACGAGATCATGAACACGGTGAAGCCCTGCCCGGTCAGGTGGTTCACCAGCGAGGCCTGCGGCGTCAGGTCGAGGATGTAGTACTTCATGATCCAGGCCGGCACGATCAGCACCGGCTCGGGGCGCACGGTGTCGGTGGTGGGGGCATACTGGATCAGCTCGATCAGGCGGTTGCGGTAGACCACCTTGCCGGGGGTCACCGCCACCGTCTCGCCCACCCGGAACGCCTCGGCGCCGACCGGGGGCTTGGCCGCGACCATGCGGTCCCAGTCCTCGACGAAGTTCTGCAAGCCGCGCACCAGGTTCTGGCCCAGCTCGTCGCGGGTGCGCTCGATCAGTTCGGGGTTGGTGGCGAGAAAGTTCGACGGCGCGAACACATCCAGGAGCTGGCGCGCGGCGAATTCGGCGGCCCGCTCGTGCGCGCGGCTCATGCCGCGCACGCCGGTGGTGGCGTTGTGCCACCACTGCTGGGTCAGCAGGAAGTTCTGGTAGATCAGGTTGAAGGGCGGCTGCTGCCAGCTTTCGTGGCGAAACCGGCGGTCTTGCGCCAGCGGCTCGATGCAGGCGTCGCTCGTGCCGCCCGACAGCGCGCAGGTGCAGGCGTGGCGATGCAGCCGCAGCGCCTTGCGCGCGGCCTTGGAGACGAGCTGCCCCTGCTTGCCGGGCGAGGTGGCGAGGTGGATCGCCCAGTCGGCCCAGGTCGCCCACAGCGCCGCGGGCGAGAGGCCGGCCGTCATCCGCGCGATCAGCGCGCGGGTCGCGTGGTCCATGATCTCGCCCGCCGCGGTCGCGGCATAGCTGTCCATCTGCGAGTCGGGCGGGATCGGGATGGCCGGGATCAGCCGGGCGAGCGTGCCGCCGACCGTGGCCCCGTCCTTGCGTGGCGCCGCGTCCGTCACGGCATGCCTGCGGGCCTTGTGCTGTGCCATCGCCACCTCCCTGAATCGGTTGTGCCCTCTGGCCTACCCCGGATCGCCGCCGGCGGCCTTGATGCAGCGCAACACGCGGCGGCTGGCCGGGCGGGCGCGGCGAAACCTGGTTGAGACATGGCCATGGCGGCGGCGCGGATCAACCGCAGCGCCCGCGGCCGGGCGTCGCGAGGCCCCGGGTCAAGCCCGGGGCAGCGCAGTCAGGACGGCATGAGACCAGCTTGCATCGATCGGACCCGATCGTTGGGACGTCCGCCGCGCCCTGCCCCCGAGCCGGGGCCTCGCACCGCACCGCCGACCACGCGAGGCGCGCCCTGGGGCAAGACCGGGGCGCGCACGCAGCACGGTCGGGACGGCATAAGTCGGCCTCAAGGAAAACCGGTATGACGCAGAGGGCGCGACAGGCAGGCGCTGGCATCTTCGTTTGCCGCCTGTCTTTCGCCAGAACCGGGGGCCACTTCTGACGGAGAGGCGTCAGGCGTCGGGCCGCCAGTCGGCCATCCGCAACCCCTGCCCGCCCAGCCCCTCGAAGGCGCGCTGACGGCAGGTGAGCACGATGATCTGGAGATCGCGCGCCTGACGGTGGAGGGCGTTGAACATCCGCTCGATGCGGGCGTCGTCGGACCAGACCAGCGCGTCGTCGAGGATCACCGGCACCGGCTGCCCGCCCCGCGCCAGCAGGCGCGCGAAGGCGAGCCGGGTGAGCACCGCAAGCTGCTCGCGCAGCCCGCCGCTGAGCCGGTCGACCTCCTCCTCCTGCCCCGCGCGGGCCAGCGCCGCCGGCAACAGCGTCGCATCGTCGAAGGTGATCGACGCCTCGTCGAGCAGGAGCGCGAGGAGCGGGCGCAACTCGGCCATCACCGGGCCGAAATACTGCTCGCGCGCGGTCCTGCGCGCCTCGTCGAGCGCGCGGCGCAGGCGGGTGAGCGCCGCCACCTCGACCTCGACATGGGCGAGGCGCGTGCGCGCGGCGGCGAGGCGACCGCGCAGTTCCTCGTGGCGTTCCTCGATGGCCTCGTCGGCGCGCGCGGCGATGCGCCCGGTCAGTTCGGCGATCTCGCGGTCGAGCGCGCCCGCCTCGTCGCGCGCCCGGGTGACGGCGGTGGCGGCGCGGGTCGCCGCCGCCTCGACGCTGGCGAGGTCGGGGGCGTCGGCGCGCAGCCGCGCGGCCGCGTCGCGGGCATCGGCGAGCCCCGCCGCGGCCGTCCGGGCGGCGATGTCGAGGGCGGCCCGGGCGGTCTCGCGCCCTTCGGCCGGACCCAGCACGGCCTCGACCGCGGCCAGCGCCTCGCGCGCGCGGTCGAGGCTGTGGGTCGCGGTCAGCGCCGCGTCGCGGGCGGTGTCGAGGCGCGCGCGCGCGGTCTGCTGGGCGGATCGGGCCGCGCGCAGGTGGTCTTCGGCCGGGGCCAGTGCCGCCTCGGCCGCCTCGGGGTCGGCCGGCTCGGCGCCCGCGGGGGCGGCGAGGTCCTGAAGCTGGCCGATCCGCAGGCGCAGGGCGTCGAGCCCGTCGGGCGCGAGCGCCGCAAGCTCGGCCCCGGCGGCGCCCGCGGCTTGCCGCGCCTCGGTCGCGCGAACCTCGCGCGCGCGCAGTGCCGCGAGGCTGTCGGCGCCGAGCGTGGCCAGCATCGCGTGCCGCTCGGTCTCGGCCGCGGCGAGGCCCGCGGCGGGGTCGGCGCCGGCGTGCCGGCCGGGCGAGAC
>JAVVFE010000009.1:15317-22002 GCA_032251175.1 Thermohalobaculum sp. | reverse complement strand
GTCGGTATCCATCACCGGCTGAAACCACGGAACGACATGTCCGGCCGCAACGGCGGCGAGCAGCCGGGCGGGGAAGGCGTGGTCGGGGATTTCTTTCGTCACGGCGGCTCTCCATTCAGGTTCGGTCGGGTCGGCGACCAAGCGGCGCGGCGCGCGCGCCCTCGGGCCGGGGCTGCGCAAGTCCTGCCAGCACAGGATTAAAATCTTCTTTCTCCAGAGCCATCGGCAGTGATTGCCGGGCCTTAAGCGAACTTTAGCGTTCCACCCGAATGATCGGCGCCGAGACAGACCCGGCCCTGCTCGCGGCACGTTCAGGCTGCCGCGTGTCCGGCCCCATAGCGACGGAGGCAGCATTGAGCGCCGGACAGAGCCCCATCGACACCTTCCTCACCGAAGCCGCCGAGATTCTCGATTCGCTCGAAGGCCATCTGCTCGAACTGGAAGCGGCGCCGCACGATGCCGAGCGAATCGGCGCCGTGTTCCGCAACCTGCACACCCTCAAGGGGTCGGGCGAGATGTTCGGCTTCACGGCGCTAGCCCGATTCGTGCACCGCTTCGAGAACACCTACGATGCGGTGCGCGCGGGCCGCGCGGCGGTCACGCCCGGGCTGATCGACGTCTCGCTGAAGGCGCGCGACCATATCGCCCGGCTGATAGCCATCGGCACCGATCCGGCTGAGAACGCCCGGCTGGAGGGCGCGCCCGAGGCGCTGGCGCTGCTCGGTGCGATCGACGCCTGCCTGGGCGGCGCCGCGCAGGCGCGCGGACAGGAACCGGCCGGCAGCGCCCCGGCAGCGGCCGAGCGCGTCACCCAACGCTATCACATCCGATTCGCCCCCGGCCCGGATGCGCTGCGCAACGGCATGCGTCCCGGCATGCTGTTCGAGGAACTGGCCATGCTGGGTCCGGCCGAATCGACCTGCCTCGCCGAAGCGGTGCCGCCGCTCGATCAGCTCGACCCCACCGCCTGCTACCTCGCCTGGGACATCACCCTCACCACCGATCGCGGCCGCGCGGCGATCGAGGACGTGTTCATCTTCGCCGACGACGGCGCGGTGACGATCGCCGAGCCCGACACCGCGGGCGCCAGCGCGCCGACGCCCAGCGCGTTGCCGGTCCCGGACAGCACGGGTGCATCGGCCGCCGAGGGCGAGCCGCGCGGCGCCGGGGCGCGCACCGAATCGGTTCGGGTGCAATCGTTCCGGCTCGATCAACTGATGGACCAGCTCGGCGAGCTGGTCATCGCGCAGGCGCGGCTCAACCGCATCGCCACCCAGGTCCGCGATTCGGGCCTGACCGGCGTGGCCGAGGAGATCGAGCGCCTCGTCACCGGCCTCAGGGATGCGACGCTGTCGATCCGGATGCTGCCGATCGGCATGGTCTTCGCGCGGTTCCGCCGGCTGGTGCGCGACCTTGCCGGCGAGCTTGGCAAGGATGTGCAACTGGTCACGGAAGGCGGGCAGACCGAACTCGACAAGAACGTCATCGACAGCCTCGGCGAGCCGCTGGTCCACCTGATCCGCAACTCGGTCGACCACGGCATCGAGACCGCCGAGCACCGCCGCGCCGCCGGCAAGCCCGAGCAGGCGACGGTGCGGATCGTGGCCGAGCAGCTTGGTGGCGAGGTGCTGATCCGCATCACCGACGACGGCGCGGGGCTCGACACCGCCGCGATCCGCGCGCGCGCCGTCGAGCGCGGGCTGATCCCCGCCGACGCCGAGATGCCGGCCGAGGCGCTGCACCAGCTGATCTTCGAGCCGGGCTTCTCGACCGCGAAGACCGTGTCGAGCGTCTCGGGCCGCGGCGTGGGGATGGATGCGGTGCGCGCCGTGATCGCCGATCTGCGCGGCACGGTCGAGGTGCGCTCGACCCTCGGGCGCGGCACGACGGTGACGCTGCGCCTGCCGCTGACGCTCGCGATCATCGACGGGCTGCTGGTGCGGGTCGGGTCGGGAACCTTCGTGATCCCGCTGCCCAGCGTGATGGAATGCGTCGAGTTGCCGGCCGCCGAGGCCGGGCGCGAAAGCGGGCGCTCGATCCTGAAGATCCGCGACCAGCTCGTGCCCTTCGTCGAGGTCGGCCAGCTTTTCGGCTTCGACCCCACGCCCGGGCGCGAGGCCAGGATCGTGATCATCGCAGCCGAGGGCAAGCGCGTCGGGCTGGTCGTCGACGACATCATCGGCCAGCACCAGACGGTCATCAAGTCGCTCAGCGCCTATCACCGCGACATCGCCGGGCTCGCCGGCGGCACGATCCTGGGCGACGGCTCGGTCGCACTGATCCTCGACCCCCCGGCGCTGGTCAAGGGCAGCGCGCCGCATGTGATGGAGGCCGCGTGATGGCATCGGGGCTCGATCTGCCCATGGCCGTGCCCGGTGCTACCGCTGCGGCGCCAAGCCTGGTGCTGACCTTCACGCTGAATGGCGAGACCTTCGCGCTGGATGTCGGGCGGGTGCACGAGATCATCGACCCCCTGCCGATGACCTGTGTGCCGCGCGCCGACCCCTTCGTGCCCAGCCTGATCAATGTGCGCGGCGCCATCGTCCCGGTGGTGGACGTGCAGACCCGCCTGGGCATGCGCCGCGGCACCGACGAGCGCGCCACCCGACTGGTCGTCATCGAGGTGACGGTCGAGGACGAACCCACCAAGGTCGCGCTGATCGTCGATGGCGTGAACGAGGTGATCGAGATCGATGGCGCCTCGATCGAGGAGATCCCCGAACTCGGCGCCCGCTGGCCGGGCGAGTTCATCCGCGGGATCGCGCTCAAGGGGGACGAACTGATCGTGCTCCTCAATACCGAAACGCTGTTCCGGCCGCGGCGCGGCCAGGCTCGCGCCCTCAACTGAAAGGGTCATCCTCCCATGAAGCTCTCCATCAAGGCGCGCCTGATCGCCGTCTTCGCCCTGATCCTCGCGATCTATGGCACATCGAGCCTGCTCACGCTGATGCAGACCGCCGAAGTGAACCGCAATGTGCGCGCGTTCGGTGAGCGCGACGTCGCGCGGCTGGCCGAGAGCCTGAAGCTGGAAATTGCCGTCACCACTACAATGCAGCGCATCCGAGACTACGTGATGACGCCCGATGCCGGGGAAGCAGAGCGCGCCGCCCGGCACGTCGACGAGAGCTTTGCCGAGATCGAGGCGCTGACCGCAAAGATCGAGCCTCTGATCACGACCGAGAAGGGCAGCGCCGATTTCGCCGCCCTGCAATCAGCGCTCGCCGACTTCCTCGCCTTCGAGACGCGGCTGCGGCCGGTGGGCACGGCGAACTCAACGATCCGTGCCCGCGAACTGAGCCAGGTCGAGGGCGAGAAGCTGTTCGCCACCGCGCATGCCGCGACCGAGGACCTGCTCGAACGCGTGCGCGTGGCGTTGGCCGAGATGAACAAGTTCGCGCGCGCGGGGCTGGAGCCCTTCGAGGAGACCCTCGACCAGGCGCTCGACCACCTGCGCGCCATGCGCTCGTTCGAGAAGGATCTCCTGCTCGAAGCGCATGTGGCCGACATGGAGCTGGTCGCCGGCGCGCTGCGGGGTGCGTGCGAGACCTGCGCAACCGCCTTCGAGACTGCGCGCACGTCGGCGCGGCCCGAGGATCTCGCGGCGCTCGACGCGATTGCCGCAGCCTTCGCCGCGTATCGCGCCAATGTCGATCAGGTGATCGATCTCGCCCTCGCCGACACCAATCGCCAAGCGCTTGCGATGATCGCGGCCGAAGGCGAGCCCGCCTACCAGGCGGTGCTCGCGGCCGCCGATGTGCTCGTGGACACGGTCACCGACCGCAACGCGACGGTTCTTGCACAGGTCGATGCGGATTTCGCCAGGACACGCCAGATCGTCATGGGCTTCGGCATCGCCGCCGCGCTGATCGCGATCCTCGCCGCCGGCTGGCTGGTCGTCACGCTCTCGCGCCGGATGCGCATGGCGCTGGCGGTGAGCGAGGCGGTCTCGCGCGGTCAGCTCGACATCGGGGTCGAGGGTGACACGCGCGACGAATTCGGCGAACTGCTGGCCGCCAATGCCCGCATGGTCGCATCGCTGCGCCTGACCGCCGAGACCGCCCGCGCCATCGCCGACGGCAACCTAACGGCCGAGTTCAGCGCCAGTTCCGACGAGGATCAGCTCGGCGTCGCGGTCGAGCGCATGCAGGTCAAGCTGCGCGAAGTGATCGCGCGCGCCAGCGAGAACGCCAGCGGCGTCGCCGCCGGCGCATCGCAGCTCAGCGCCACCGCCGACCAGATCAGCGGCGGCGCGAACCAGCAGGCCGCCGCGGCACAGCAGGCCTCGGCCGCGATCGAGGAGATGACCGCGAACATCCGCCAGACCGCCGACAACGCGGCCGAGACCGAGAAGATGGCGGACCAGTCCGCCGCCGACGCGCGCCAGAGCGGCGATGCCGTCGGCCGCGCGGTCGAGGCGATGAAGACCATCGCCGACAAGATCACCATCATCCAGGAGATCGCCCGCCAGACCGACCTTCTGGCCCTGAACGCCGCGGTCGAGGCGGCACGGGCCGGCGAGCACGGCCGCGGCTTTGCCGTGGTCGCCTCGGAGGTGCGCAAGCTTGCCGAGCGCAGCCAGCTTGCCGCCTCCGAGATCAGCCAGCTTTCAGGCGAGACGGTCGAGGTCTCGACCGTGGCCGGACGCATGCTGGGGACGCTGGTGCCGAACATCCAGCGCACCGCCGATCTGGTGCGCGAGATCTCGGCGGCGACGCGCGAGCAGAACATCGGTGCCGAGCAGATCAACCAGGCGATCCGCGATCTCGACCGCATCATCCAGCAGAATGCCGCCGCGGCGCAGCAGTCGGCCGCCACGTCCGAAGAACTGGCCAGCCAGTCGCAGCAGATGAATGGCGTGATCGGCTACTTCCGCCTGCCGGGCACGGACGCCCCGGAACGCACGGCCCGGAAGCCGGTGCTCAAGGTGCTTCAGAAGTCCGCGCCCAGGCTGCCGGCGGCCGGGACGCAGACCACCGCGCACCCGGTGGACACCCGCAAGCCGACGCACATGCCAGTCCGGGCCGGCGCGCGGGCGGCAATGAACGGGATCGCGCTCGACCTCGACGCCGCCGCGGTCTCGGACGACGACTTCAAACCGTATCAGGCGTGATCCATGATCCATACCCTCGAGACCCGTCCGGCCGCGCCAGCGACCATCGCACCGCGAGGCGGCACCTTTGTGATCTTCGATCTCTTCGGTCAGACCATGGGGGTCGATGTGCGCCATGTGCGCGAGATCCTCGGCCTGCAGCAGATCGCGCGCCTGCCCGGCGCGCGCCCCGAGCTTGCGGGGGTCATCGACCTTCGCGGACGATGTGTCCCGATCGTCGACCTCGGCGCCCGGTTCGGGATGTCGCAGGCGGATGCCGGCGAAGACGCCCGCATCGTCGTCTTCGACATCGAGATGGCCGATCGAAGCTGCCAACTCGGCGTCACCGCGGATCGGGTGCGCGATGTCGCTTGGATCGAGGGCAACCGGATCGAACCGGCCTCGGGGCAAGGTGCCGCCGGCTGGGACGGGCGCGGCCTGATCGGGGCCACCCGGCGTGACGGCAAGCTGGTGTTCCTGCTCGACATCACCCATTTTCTCGCGCCCTATTGCGACGCTGCGCTGACCGAGACCGTCTGACATGGCGATCGCCCAGACCGCTGCCGCAGCCGCGCCGTCGCCCGACAAGGGCATCTCCCGAACCGAAGGGATCTCGCGAACCGAAATCGCGCGGCTTGCCGCGCTTGCCCATCGCGAATCCGGCCTCAGGATCGACGAGTCCAAGGCCGAGTTCCTGATCGCCCGGCTCGGCGGCCGACTCGGCGAACTCGGGTTCGCAAGCTTCAGCACCTATGCCGATCTGCTGGAGGGCCCGTCGGGCGCGCAGGAGATGCGCCGGTTCATCGAAAGCCTGACCACGCACACCACCGAATTCTTCCGCGAGCGCGCGCAGTACGACTGGCTCGCCGGCCACGGCATCCCCGTGCTGTGGGCGGCAGGGGTCGGCCGGGCGCGCGACCTCGTGGTCTGGAGCGCCGCCTGCTCGACGGGGCAGGAGCTTTATTCGGCCGCCATGGTCCTCGATGATCTGGGCCGCCAGGCCATGCGGGGTCTGCGATGGCGCGGGATCGGGACCGACATATCGGCAGGCGTGCTGGGCCCGGCGGCGCTGGCAGTCTATCGCGGCGACGAGATCGGCGGCATCCCGCCGCAGTTGCGTCAGCACGCGCTGCTGCGCGGGCGGAATGACCCGAGCCTGGTTCGCATCCGCCCCGAGATCCGCCAGCGGATCGACTGGCGCTGCGCCAATCTGTGTTCCGCAGGCGACCTGGACGGCATCCGCGCCGACGTGACGTTCCTGCGCAACGTGCTGATCTATTTCGACCCGCCGACCCGCCAGCGGATCCTGCGCAACGTGATCGCCCGCCTCCACCCGGGTGGCTATCTGCTGACCGGCCACTCCGAACCGATCGAGGCGAGCGCCTACGGGCTGGTGTCGATCCGTCCGTCGGTCTATCGCAAGGAGGGCTGAGGCGTGTCCAGGAACGGCAAGACCCGCGTTCTGATCGTGGACGATTCGGCGGTGGTGCGCGAAGCGCTGCGCGGCATTGTCAGCGCGCATCCCGCGCTCGAGGTGATGGCTTGCGTCAACGATCCGCTGCAGGCGGCGGAACGCCTGCGCAGCGAGGTCCCCGA
>JAVVFE010000009.1:0-15307 GCA_032251175.1 Thermohalobaculum sp. | reverse complement strand
ACGAGGCGCGCGGAATCATGGAGCGGGCGGCCCGCGAGGTCCCCGACGTCATCATCCTCGACATCGAAATGCCGCGGATGGACGGCCTGACCTTCCTGCGCCGGCTGATGGCGCAGCACCCGATTCCGGTCGTGATGTGTTCGACGCTGGTCGCCGAGGGCTCAACAACGCTGATGGAGGCGCTCGAGGCGGGGGCGGTCGACATCGTGAAGAAGCCGCAGATGTCGACGCGGCAATTCTTCGAGGACTCGGCGATCCGTATCCAGGACACGCTGATTGCGGCCGCGCGCGCGCGGATCGGGGCCCGGCGCCCGCCATCGCCGCCGCCCGCACCGCGGCTCAGCGCCGACGCGATCATGCCGCCCGCATCGGCGCGGGCGATGACGCGCACCACCCAGCGGATCGTGGCGATCGGCGCGTCGACCGGCGGAACCGAGGCGCTGCGCTACTTGCTCCAGAGCCTGCCCGGTTACGCGCCGCCGATCGTCATCGTGCAGCACATGCCCGAGCAGTTCACCTCGGCTTTTGCCGCCCGGCTCGACGGGCTCTCGGCCATCTCGGTGCGCGAGGCGCGCGACGGCGACCGGCTGATCCGCGGGCAGGCGCTGATCGCGCCGGGCAACCGCCATCTGACGCTGCAGCGGAGCGGTGCCACCTATCTCGTCTCGGTGCGCGAGGGACCGCTGGTCAACCGCCACCGCCCCTCGGTCGACGTGCTGTTCCGCTCGGTCGCGACGGTCGCGGGCAGCAACGCGGTCGGCATCATCATGACCGGAATGGGCGACGATGGCGCGCGCGGGCTCAAGGAAATGCGCGATGCCGGCGCCCGCACGCTGGGCCAGAACGAGGCGAGCTGCGTCGTCTACGGCATGCCCAAGGAAGCGAAGCGACTTGGCGGCGTCGAGCAGGAAATGCCGCTCGCCGATCTGCCCCGCCTGCTCCTGCAACTGGGCGCCGAGGAAGCGGTATAGCCCAAGCCCGTGGCGGGACGGTCTGCCCACCCGGCGCTGGCATGGCCGGTTGCGCGGACGCGGCAGCGGACGGCGCACCGGACGCGCCACCGGCCGGGGCATCCCGCCCGGCAGCCATGCCGGCGATCGCCCGGCTTGTGCGCGTATCGGCCGGATGCGCAGGCGCCGTGCCCCGCGCCGAAGACCCGTGCAGCGACAAGGCAGGCGCAGTGCCGCGCGCGACCGGTCGGCGCAGGCACTCGCTGCGTGGGCCAGACCCGAGACCCGGTCACTGACGCGCGGCGTCGCACTGGGCTTCGTCCGGGGCTTCGCCCGCCGATGCCAGCGGCGACACGGCTGACCCACGGCGCCTGGGAGGCCGAGTCCTCCGGCGCCGCATCGCCCGACCTGGGCGGAACGGCACCCGCCGCCACGCCGCCGCCGCGCCGCGGCTGTGCTCAGACGAAGGCGCGCGCATGCACCTCGCGCTCGGCGTCCATGGTATAGAGCGCCTGCATCCAGCCGAGATCGACGGTTGCCAGCACCGCCGCCGGGGTCTGCGCCCCCGGTGCCGCATCGAGTTCCCAGGCGAGTGCCCCGAGCCCCCCCGCCGCCCGCGCAAGGCCGGCCACGTCGACCCGCAATGCCGCGAGGCAATCGGCGAGCCCGCCGTCAGGACCATCGGCTGCCAGGCGCTCGATCGCATCGATCTCGCGCGTGAGCGCGGTCGCGGTCGCGGTCACCGCCTCGGCCAGAGCGGCGGTCTGGCGGGCAATCACCCGGTTGGCCGCGTGCCGGGCAAGATCGTCGAGCCCGGCCCGCCGAGCCGCCGCCGCCTCGAGATGCGCGAGGCGCTGATCGGTCGAATCAGCCGCCTGGAGCGCGACCGCGAGGTGCCCGAGCGGCCGGCCAAGCCGTGCAGCGGCGGGGCTGCTGCGCACCGCCCGGCGCAACCCGCTGCAGGATGCCATCAGCACGGCAAAGCCGCCGGCCAGATCAGCGCGCCGGGCGGCAAGGTCCGAATCGGCCGGACCTTCCGCGTGCCCGCCCTGAAACGGCGCCGGGACGATCCGTCCGGCAGCCCCCCGGCTGGCGACCTGCAGCCGGGTCGCACCGCCCGCACCCTGCTCCGCTCCGCCCTGTGTCATCCGATTCTCCCTTGCTTCCAGACCGGCAGGCCGCGCCCGGGTCTGCCCCGGCCCGCGGTGACGGTGACGTTAGCCGGCAATTCACGAATTTCCGGTTATCTCGGGCGCGACGCAGCGATGGAGACGGCGATGACGTCCACCCCAGAACCCGCCGGCCGGCGCAGGACGCAGGCTGAGGCGGCACCCATCCTGATCCCGGGCGACCTGATGCCCGCTGACGCGACCGCGCTCCGCTCGGCGCTGCTCGCGGGTCTGGATGCGCCCACCTGCAGGATCGATCTGGACGACGCGCCGCCCTCGCCCTCGGCGCTCCAGCTTCTGGTCGCGACGCAGCGCATGGCCGCGCGTGACGGGCTGGCAGCAGCCTTCGGAAGCCGCGCGCAGGAGACGCTGGCACGTCTGGGGACCCGGGAACTGATCGGAGAGTGAGAGAAATGGCAAAGACGATCCTCGCAGTGGACGACTCGAAGAGCATCCGCGAACTGGTCCGATTCGCGCTCGAGCCGCTCGGCTACGATGTCGTCCTCGCCGAGGACGGCATCGAAGGACTCGACCGGCTGGGCGAGGCCAGGGTCGACTTGGTCATCACAGATCTCAACATGCCGCGGATGGACGGGCTGGAGTTCATCACCGCCGTGCGCCGCGACGGGCGTTATGCCGGCCTGCCGATGATCATGCTGACCACCGAGGGCCAGGCCGACACCATGCGCGCCGGCAAGCAGGCCGGGGCCTCGGGCTGGATCGTGAAGCCGTTCAACGACCTGCAGCTCGAGATGACCGTGCGCAAGTTCATCGGCAAGCCGAACTGACCGCCGGCGGCTGCGCCTGCCGCCGCCCGGCGCGCGGGCGGCGGGGCCAGCGCGCGGAACGAGGGCGTTGGCCCCGCGGGATTGCCGCGGCGAACGCGCCCCGCGACCAAGGTCGCCCAACCGAGGGGCCGCGCGATGCGGCGCAGCGGCCCGAACGCCTTGGCGGCAGATCGGCGCGCGGCGCAACCGCACCCGCCCGAGGGGGCCGTCTGCCGGACCGCCGGGGCGACGCCCGGTCGGGCCCCGCGCCGGCGGATCGCAGCACCTTGCCGCCGTCCGGCATTGCCTGCCGCCTCCGTCCGTCCGGCATTCGCTGGCACCGGCAACCTCGCCCCTCGCGGTGGACGGCGCCGCTCGCCCCCGGTATAGCAGTCGCCAACCCTCGACCCGCGACGGAGCCCCCGCATGTCCAGCCAACAGCCCCGCCCCGCGACCGCGCGCCGCTCGCGCGGGCTATCGGGCACGGCGACGATCCCCGGCGACAAGTCGGTCTCGCATCGGGCCCTGATCTTCGGAACGCTCGCCGTCGGCGAGACCAGGGTGACAGGGCTGCTGGAGGGCGAGGACGTGCTCGGCACGGCCGCCGCGATGCGGGCCTTCGGCGCGCAGGTCATCCGCACCGGCAAGGGGGCCTGGACCATCCACGGCCTGGGCGTCGGCGGGCTGATGGAGCCCGAGGACGTGATCGACTGCGGCAATGCCGGCACCGGCGTGCGGCTGATCATGGGGATGATGGCGACCTGCCCGATCACCGCGACCTTCACCGGCGACGCCTCGCTCCGGCGCCGGCCGATGGGGCGCATTCTCGACCCGCTGCGCCTGTTCGGCACGACCTCGATGGGCCGGGCCGGGGGGTTGCTGCCGCTGTCGCTGCGGGGCGCGGCCGATCCGGTGCCGGTCGAATACACCCTGCCGGTGCCCTCGGCACAGGTGAAATCGGCGGTGCTGCTGGCCGGGCTCAATGCCCCGGGCGAGACCGTGGTGATCGAGCGCGAGGCAACCCGCGACCATACCGAGCGGATGCTGCGCGGCTTCGGCGCCGACGTGACGGTCGAGGATCTGCCGCAAGGACGCGTCATTCGTGTGGCCGGCCGCCCGGATCTGCGCCCGCAGACCATCGCCGTCCCGCGCGACCCGTCCTCGGCCGCGTTCCCGGTGGCGGCGGCGCTGATTGCCGAAGGGTCGGATATCCTGGTCCCCAACATCTGCCTGAACCCCACGCGCGCGGGGTTCTACCTCACGCTGGCCGACATGGGCGCCGACATCGTCCTCGAGCACCCGCGCGAGGAGGGCGGCGAGCCGGTCGCCGACCTGCGTGTGCGCGCCTCGGCGCTCAGGGGCGTCGAGGTGCCGCCCGAGCGCGCGCCGGCGATGATCGACGAATACCCGATCCTCGCCTGTCTCGCGGCCTTCGCCGAGGGCGACACGGTGATGCGCGGCATCGGCGAGCTGCGCGTCAAGGAATCCGACCGCATCGCGGCGGTGGTGGCGGGCCTGCGCACCAACGGCGTCGCCGTGACCGAGGAGCCGGACGGCATGATCGTCCATGGCCGCGGCGGGTCGGTGCCGGGCGGCGGCACGGTGGCCACCCATCTCGACCACCGCATCGCGATGAGCTTCCTCTGCCTTGGGCTGGGCACCGACAAGCCGGTGACGGTCGACGATGCCGGGCCGATCGCGACCAGCTTCCCGACCTTCCTGTCGCTGATGGCAACGCTCGGCGCAGGGATCGACGCCGCATGAAATTCGTCGTCGCGATCGACGGCCCGGCCGCGGCGGGGAAGGGCACGATCGGGCGGCGGCTCGCCGAGCGATTCGGCTTCGCGCATCTCGACACCGGGCTGCTGTATCGCGCGGTCGGCAAGCGGACCATCGACATCGGCCGCGGCGTGATCGACGAAGGCGTGGCCGAGCTTTGCGCGCGCGAACTGACCCCGGCCGATCTCGACCAGCCCGGGCTGCGCTCGATCCTGGTGGCGCGCGCGGCCTCGAAGGTTGCGGCCTTCCCCGGCGTGCGCAAGGCGCTGCTCGACTTCCAGCGCCGCTTTGCCGCGGACCCGCGGGGCGCGGTGCTCGACGGGCGCGACATCGGCACGGTGATCTGCCCCGACGCCGCGGTGAAGCTGTTCGTGACCGCCAGCGCCGAGGAACGCGCCCGCCGCCGCCAGGCCGAGCTTGCCGCCAGGGGCGAGGCGCCGAGCTTCGAGCGGGTGCTGGCCGACGTGCGCGACCGCGACATGCGCGACGCAGGCCGCGCCGATGCCCCGATGGTGCAGGCCCCGGATGCGATCTTGCTGGACACGACCGATATGGATATAGAGTCGGCCGTCGCAAAAGCGGCCGAGATGATCGAGCAGGCACTGAGTCGCGTGGGGCGTGCCTAGCCCCCCGGCCCGGGCCTGTTTTGTTTCGTGTCCGCTCGCGCACCCCGCAACCAAGACCGCCGGAACCAACCGGCCGGCCTGAAAAAGCAACGATCGAAGGAGAACTGCACGCATGTCCGCACTTGCCTCCATGGACGAATTCGAGGCCCTGCTGAACGAGAGCCTTGACCGCGAGACCCCCGAGGAGGGGTCGGTCGTCAAAGGCACCGTCATCGCCATCGAAAACGGCCAGGCTATCATCGACATCGGCTTCAAGGTCGAAGGCCGCATCGATATCAAGGAATTCGCCTCGCCCGGGCGCCCCGCCGAACTGAAGGTCGGCGACCAGGTCGAGGTCTATCTCGAGCGCGTCGAGAACGCCCGCGGCGAGGCTGCGATCAGCCGCGACAAGGCGCGCCGCGAGGAGGCATGGGACCGGCTCGAGGCCGCCAACGACAAGCAGGAGCGCGTCGAGGGCACCATCTTCGGGCGCGTCAAGGGCGGATTCACCGTCGATCTCGGCGGCGCCGTGGCGTTCCTGCCGGGCAGCCAGATCGACGTGCGCCCGGTGCGCGACGTGGGCCCCTTGATGGGCATGCCGCAGCCCTTCCAGATCCTCAAGATGGACCGCCGCCGCGGCAACATCGTGGTGTCGCGCCGTGCCGTGCTCGAGGAAAGCCGCGCCGAGCAGCGCGCCGAGATCGTGGCCAAGCTCGCCGAGGGCGATATCGTCGACGGCGTGGTCAAGAACGTCACCGACTACGGCGCGTTCGTCGACCTTGGTGGCGTCGATGGCCTGCTGCACGTCACCGACATGGCCTGGCGCCGCGTCAACCACCCGTCCGAGATCCTGAACATCGGCGAGACCGTCAAGGTCCAGGTGATCAAGGTCAACAAGGAGACGCAGCGCATCTCGCTCGGCATGAAGCAGCTTCAGGCCGATCCGTGGGAGAGCGTGGCGAAGAAGTATCCGTCGGGCTCGAAGTGGACCGGCCGCGTCACCAACATCACCGACTACGGCGCGTTCGTCGAGCTTGAGCCGGGGGTCGAGGGTCTCGTCCATGTCTCCGAGATGTCGTGGACCAAGAAGAACGTGCACCCGGGCAAGATCGTCTCGACCTCGCAGGAAGTCGAGGTCATGGTGCTCGATGTCGATCCGCAGAAGCGGCGCGTCTCGCTGGGCCTCAAGCAGTGCATGGGCAACCCCTGGGACACCTTCGCCGAGACCCACCCGTCGGGCACCGAGGTCGAGGGCGAAGTCAAGAACATCACCGAGTTCGGTCTGTTCGTCGGCCTCGACGGCGACATCGACGGCATGGTCCACCTGTCGGACCTGAGCTGGGACAAGCCGGGCGAGCAGGCGATCCAGGACTACCGCCGCGGCGACGTGGTCAAGGCGGTGGTGCTCGACGTCGATACCGAGAAGGAGCGCATCTCGCTCGGCATCAAGCAGCTTGCGGGCGATCCCTTCGCCGAGGCGACCAAGGGCGTGAAGCGCGGCGGCGTCGTCACCGTCACCGTCACGAAGATCGAGGAAGGCGGCATCGAGGTCGAGTATGACGGCATGAAGGCCTTCATCCGCCGCTCGGATCTGGCCCGCGACCGGCAGGACCAGCGGCCCGACCGCTTCCAGGTCGGCGACCGGGTCGATGCCCGCATCACCAACATCGACAAGGCGACCCGCAAGCTCGCCCTCTCGATCAAGGCGCGCGAGATCGCCGAGGAGAAGGAGGCCGTCGAACAGTATGGCTCGTCAGACTCCGGCGCCTCGCTCGGCGATATCCTTGGTGCGGCACTCAAGCAGCAGCAGGGCAATTGACGAAGCCGGGGTCGCGGGGCACATCTAGATCATGACCGCGACCTCGGATCTCATCATCGAGCGGCGCCGCATCCGGCGCCGTCTTGCCTTCTGGCGGATCCTCGCCATCGTCGCGCTGGCGGCGGTGGCGATCGTGCTGATCCCGCGTGCCAGCGTCGAGGACAGACGCGACCACATCGCGCGGATCACCATCGACGGCCTGATCCTCGACGACCCCGACCGCGACACCTCGCTGGCCGAACTGGCCGAGGCCGACCACGCTGTTGCCGTTGTGGTCCGGATCAACAGCCCCGGCGGCACGGTCGCGGGCTCCGAGGCGCTGTATCACTCGATCCGCGCCATCGCCGCGAAGAAGCCGGTCGTGGCCGTGATGGCCGATGCCGGCGCGTCGGGCGGGTATCTCACCGCGATCGCGGCCGATCACATCGTGGCTCGTGCAACCTCGCTCACCGGCTCGATCGGCGTGGTGGCCGAGGCGCCGAATTTCGCGGGCCTGCTCGACTCTATCGGCATCAGCGTGATGCGCTCGAAATCGGCGCCGATGAAGGCCGAGCCCGCCTTCCTGACCGAGCCCGAACCCGGCTCGATGGCCGTACAGCAGATGCTGATCGACGACAGCTTCGCCTGGTTCCGCGACCTGGTGGCCGAGCGCCGCGGCCTGACCGGCGAACGGCTTGCCGCGGTCACCGACGGGCGCGTCTTCACCGGCCGCCAGGCGCTGCAACTGGGCCTGGTCGATGCCATCGGCGGCGAGGAAGTGGCACGCGCATGGCTTGATTCGGCACATGGCATCGACCCCGACCTCAAGATCAGCGACTGGAGTTGGAGCGAACCCGATCTTCCCTGGCCGATCGCGGGCGTGAGGGAAAGCCTGTTCGGGAGCGCACCGCTGGGGCACCTTCTGGGCGGCGGGCCGCGGCTCTTTGCCGTTATTCGGTAAATGTGCGGCTGCAAGGCGTTGACGCGACACCGAGCCGCGTGACAGCCTTTGGCGCAATGAGGAAATCGGGCATGGGCCCGATGCACGTCCATCCTTGGGGGAGGGGTGTGCGCCGTTGTCCGGGGGATGGTATGATCAAGTCGGAACTGATTCAGAAGCTTGCCGAGGAAAACCCGCACCTGTTCCAGCGCGATGTCGAGCGGATCGTCTCGACCGTGTTCGACGAGATCACCAATGCGCTGGCCCGCGGCGACCGGGTCGAGCTGCGCGGCTTCGGCGCCTTCTCGGTCAAGAAGCGCGACGCGCGGACCGGGCGCAACCCGCGGACCGGCGAGGCCGTGCCGGTGCCCGAGAAATCGGTGCCCTTCTTCAAGGCCGGCAAGGAGCTGCGCGAGCGGATGAACGGCGCAGACTGAGCGAGCCGCACCGGAGCGCGGCCGGGAGAAAGCGAGATGCTGCGACTGATCAAATGGGCTATCCTTGCCACCCTCTGTGCGGCGCTGGTCGTGTTGGGGGTGGCGAACATGGCGCCTGTGGACCTGCGTCTGCTGCCGCCCGGGGTGGTCTCGGCCGATCTTGCGCTCGTCGGCGTCCCGCTCGCGGCGGTGATCCTGGCGGCGATGCTGCTGGGCGTGGTGATCGGCGAGCTGTTCGAATGGCTGCGCGAGCACAAGCACCGGCGCACCGCCTCCGAGCGCAACCGCGAGGTCGAACGCCTGCGGGCCGAGATCGTGGCGCTCAAGCGCCGGCTGGGCGACAAGGACGACCTGCCGCGCATCGCGGCCCAGTAGACGACCGCGCGCAGGCCCGCGCATCCGATGGAACCATGACCATGCGTGTGAAGATCTGCGGCCTCAGCACCGTCGGGGGCGTGGCCGCCGCCGTCGCGGCGGGCGCGCGCTATGTCGGCTTCGTCTTCTTCCCGCCCTCGCCGCGGTCGGTCGGGCCCGGGCAAGCGCGGGCGCTGGCGCTCGAGGTGCCGCCCGGGATCGCCAAGGTCGGGCTGTTCGTTGATCCCGACGACGCGATGCTCGACACGGTGCTGGCCGAGGTGCCGCTCGACATGATCCAGCTCCATGGCGAGGAGACGCCCGCGCGCGTGGCCCAGGTCCGCCGCCGCACCGGCCTGCCGGTGATGAAGGCCGTGGGCATCAGCGAGGCCGCCGACCTCGTCCTGATCGACCGCTACGCCGCGGTCGCGGACCAGCTTCTGATCGACGCGAAGCCGCCCAGGGGCGCGCCCCTGCCCGGCGGCAACGCCGTGCCCTTCGACTGGCGCCTGATCGCCGGGCGGCGTTGGCCGCTGCCCTGGGTGCTCGCGGGCGGCCTGACGCCCGACAACGTCGCCGAGGCGGTGCGCCTGACCGGGGCGCGGCAGGTCGATGTCTCCTCGGGCGTCGAGAGCGCGCCGGGGGTGAAGGACGCGGCGAAAATCCGAGCGTTCATCGCCGCGGCCAGCGCCGCGGAAGCGCCGCCGCGCCTGCGCGACCCGGCCTGACACCGCTGCGTCAGAATTACGTCGCACGCGACTCGACCGCGCGGTCGCAACCGCATAAAGAGAGCCAAATCCTCGACGGAGCCTCGACTGCCATGACCGACACCGTGCCGAACAGCTTCCGCACCGGGCCCGACGAGCGCGGCCGCTTCGGCATCTTCGGCGGGCGGTTCGTGTCCGAGACGCTGATGCCGCTGATCCTCGCGCTCGAGGCGGAATACGAGAAGGCCAAGACCGACCCCGCCTTCTGGGCGCAGATGGACGACCTGTGGACGCATTATGTCGGCCGCCCCAGCCCGCTCTATTTCGCCGAGCGGCTGACCGATCACCTGGGCGGCGCGAAGATCTACCTCAAGCGCGACGAGCTGAACCACACCGGCGCGCACAAGATCAACAACGTGCTGGGCCAGATCCTGCTCGCCCGCCGCATGGGCAAGAAGCGCATCATCGCCGAGACCGGCGCGGGCCAGCATGGCGTCGCCACCGCCACCGTCTGCGCGCGCTTCGGGCTCGAGTGCATCGTCTTCATGGGCGCGACCGACGTCGAGCGCCAGAAGCCCAACGTGTTCCGCATGAAGCTGCTGGGCGCCAAGGTGGTGCCGGTCACCGCGGGCCGCGCCACGCTCAAGGACGCGATGAACGAGGCGCTGCGCGACTGGGTGACGAACGTCTCCGATACCTTCTACTGCATCGGCACGGTGGCCGGGCCGCACCCCTACCCCGCGATGGTGCGCGACTTCCAGTCGATCATCGGCAAGGAGACCCGCGCCCAGATGATGGAGCGCGAGGGGCGCCTGCCCGACAGCCTGGTGGCCTGCATCGGCGGCGGCTCGAACGCGATGGGGCTGTTCCACCCCTTCCTCGACGACCGGCAGGTGCGGATCATCGGCGTCGAGGCGGGCGGCCACGGCGTCGACGAGCGCAACGAGCACGCGGCCTCGCTGACCGGCGGGCGGCCCGGCGTGCTGCATGGCAACCGCACCTACCTGTTGCAGGACGCCGACGGCCAGATCCTCGAGGGACACTCGATCTCGGCCGGGCTCGACTATCCCGGCATCGGGCCCGAGCACGCCTGGCTGCACGACATGGGCCGCGTCGAGTATGTCAGCGTGACCGATGACGAGGCGCTTTCGGCCTTCCAGCTCTCGTGCCGCACCGAAGGCATCATTCCAGCCCTTGAACCCAGCCACGCTTTGGCGCATGTGGCCAAGCTCGCGCCGACCCTGCCCCGCGACCACCTGATGGTGATGAACATGTGCGGCCGGGGCGACAAGGACATCTTCACGGTTGCCGACGCGCTCGGCGCCAAACTCTGAAAGGACCACGGACGTGGCCAAGTTCGACATCGGGGACCTCGTGGTCCTCAAATCCGGCTCGATGCGCATGTGCGTCGAGGGCACGGAGGCCGACGCGATCTCGTGCGTCTGGTGCAACGAGGGGCTGATCGGCCGCGACACCTTCGACGAGCGCCTGCTGAACAAGTGGGAAGTCCGCGAGGACGGCGGCGCGCCGCGCAAGCCCTACACGCCGCGCGGCGACCGCGACGGCGACGAGCGGCCGCGCAAGCCCTATGGCGATCGCGAGGGCGGCGGCGCGCCGCGCAAGCCCTATGGCGGCGACCGCGACGGCGGCAGCGCCCCGCGCAAGCCCTATGCCCCGCGCGGCGACCGCGAGACCGGCGGCGGCGACGACCGCCCGCCGCGCAAGACCGGCTGGGACGGCAAGCCGCGCGAGAAGAAGTTCTACCGCAAGGAAGACTGACGCCCGCGGTTTCCATGGGTCCCGGGCTTGATCCGGCACCTCGCAGGGCGGGGCGCGCCGGCGCCCGGCCAAAGGACGGCTGAAGGCGGTCTCGGGGCTCGAGCCCGGGACGCGGCAGGTCCGGGACCCCGGTGGACCGGCGGCGACGGGGGAACGTGAGGGGGAGACACATGTCCCGCATCGACGCAAAATTCGCGGCACTCAAGGCCGAGGGCAAGGCCGCCTTCGTCAGCTTCGTGATGGCGGGCGACCCGGATTACGAGACCTCGCTGCGGATCGTCAGGGGCCTGCCCGCGGCCGGCGTCGACATCATCGAGCTTGGCATGCCCTTCACCGACCCCATGGCGGATGGCCCGGCGATCCAGCTTGCCGGACAGCGGGCGCTTGCCGCGGGCATGACGCTGCGACGCGTCCTCCAGATGGTGCGCGACTTCCGCACGGGTGACGCGTCCACGCCGATCGTGCTGATGGGGTATTACAACCCGATCTACTCGATGGGCGTGGACGCGTTCGTCGCCGCGGCGAAGGACGCTGGTGTCGATGGCCTGATCGTGGTCGACCTGCCGCCCGAGGAGGATGACGAGCTGTGCCTGCCCGCGAACCGGGCCGGGCTGCACTTCATCCGCCTTGCCACCCCCACCACCGACGACGCCCGCCTGCCCACGGTGGCACGCAACACCAGCGGGTTCGTCTATTACGTCTCGATCACCGGCATCACCGGCGCGGCATCGGCGAATGCGGCCATGGTCGCGCCCGAGGTCGTGCGCATCCGCGCCGCCACCGGCCTGCCGGTCTGCGTTGGCTTCGGCATCAAGACGCCCGAGGCTTCGGCGGCGATCGGCCGCGTCGCCGACGGCGTGGTGGTGGGCTCGGCCATCGTCGACCGCATCGCCCGGGGCGACGACGCACAGGCGGTTCTCGCCTTCGTCCGCTCGCTGGCCGCGGGCGCGCATTCGGCCTGAAACCTCTTGCCTGTGCGGCGCGGCTGCCCGGGAAACTCGATCACGCGGCTTGCAGAATGTCGGCCCATGCACATGTTAACGAAGGTTAACGATGTGGAGCGCCGATGCGACCGCTGCCTCTTGCCCTGCTTGCCGTGCTGATCGGCGTGTTCGCGGCGCGCGCCGAGATCGTCGGGCCTGCCCGGGTGATCGACGGCGACACGATCAGGGTGGCGGGCGAAACCGTGCGGCTTGCCGGGATCGACGCGCCCGAGCAAGGCCAATCCTGTCCGGTCCCCGGCGGCGTGCGCGCCTGTGGTGCCGAGGCTCGCACCATGCTGGAGCGCCTGATCGGCAACAGACCGGTCATCTGTGACGGCGATGGGCGCGACATCTATAACCGGCTGCTTGCGGTCTGCACGGCAGGCGCTTTCGATCTCAACGCCGCGATGGTTGCCTCGGGCCACGCGCGCGCCTTCCTGCGGTATTCCGACGCCTACGCCAACGCCGAGCGCACCGCCCGCACCGCCCGGCGCGGCTTCTGGGCAGGCGAATTTCCGGCGCCTTGGGACCACCGCGCCGCCATGCGCAGCACCGCGTCCTTGGCGCAGGCTGCCCCCGGCGCCTGCCGGATCAAGGGCAATGTCTCGGACCGCGGCCGCCTCTACCACCTGCCGGGCGCGCGCAGCTATGCCCGCACCCGGATCGACCCCGACCGGGGCGAGCGGTGGTTCTGCTCCGAGCACGAAGCGCGCGCCGCAGGCTGGCGTCCCGCGGCGGGCGGCTGACGGGGGCCGCCGCCCGACCGTCGCCTCAGCCGTGGGCGAACGCCCAGTAGAGCGCACGCGCGCGCCGGGCCATCGGGCCATGCTGCATGTCGCGCTCCTCGAAGCGGGTCACCGGCAGGACCTTGCTGGCATTGCCGGTCGCGAACACCTCGTCGGCCTGCCGGAAATCGTCGAGCGTCAGCGTCTTCTCGGTCACCGTCACGCCATCGCCGCGCAACAGGCCGATCACCCGCTGACGGGTGATGCCGTTCAGGAAGCAGCCCGTCGGGATCGGCGTGAACACCTCGCCATCCTTCGCCATGAAGATGTTCGAGGTCGCGGTTTCGGCGACGTTGCCCAGCATGTCCTGCACGATGGCGTTGTCGTAGCCCTTCGCCCGCGCCTCGCGCAGCATGCGCGCGTTGTTGGGGTAGAGGCAGCCCGCCTTGAGGTCGGTCGGCATGCATTCGAGCGTCGGCCGGCGGAAGCGGGTGGGCATGATCGAAAAGCCGTTCGGCCCCGGCATCGGCCGCGCCTCGAGGCACAGCGCGAAGGCCGTGGTCGCGGGATCGGGCAGGATCATCGAATGCCCACCGCCGCGCGCCCACAGCATCGGGCGGACATAGATCGCCGTGTCCTTGGGGAACTTCGCGATCCCCTCGCGCGCCAGCGCCGTCACCTCCTCGTCGCCCATGGGGGGCGTGAGACCCATGCGCCGCGCGCTCTCGTTGGCGCGCGCGCAGTGCAGATCGAGGTCGGGCGCCACCCCCTCGAAGGCGCGCGCGCCGTCGAACACCAGCGATCCCAGCCAGGTGGCGTGATCGGCCGCGCCCAGGATCGGCACGTTGCCCTCCTGCCAGCGTCCCTCGAACCAGGTCCAGATTGCGCCCGCGCCGCTCATGCGATCCTCCATCTTGCGGTGGGCACAATGCCCTGCAAATACTCGGGGCTCAAGCGGCTGGCGCGTCCGGCGCGGTTCGCGATCCCTCCCCACCGGAGCCAGGTGAAAATGCCCATCCTGAAGATCGACGAGGCCAACGGCCTCTACCACCTGCACACGGCCCCGACGCGCCCGGGGGCGCCGACCTTCGTGTTCGTCAACGCCCTGACCGGCAGCACCGACGCGTGGGAGGCGAAGGTCGCCCCGCGGCTGCGCGAGGCCGGCTTCGGGACGCTGAGCTGGAACTTCCGCGGCCAGGCGGAAAGCCTGCGCGACCCCGCGCTGGCGCTGACCGACGGGCTGATCACCGACGACCTGATTCACCTCGTCGACCGGCTCGCGCCTGCGCGACCCATCCTCGTCGGCCTCTCGATCGGCGGGCTTTATGCCGCGCGGGCGATCGGGCGGGGTCTGAAGGCCGAGGGGCTGGTGTTCCTCAACACGCTGCGCGAGATAGGACCGCGCATCGCCTGGGTCAACGACGCGCTGCCCGCGCTGGTCGGGCATGGCGGGGTCGCGCTGTTCATGGACGCGCTGTTGCCGCTGCTGGTGAATGCCGAGTTCGCCGCCACCGCCCGCGCCAACGCACTGAAGGGCGCCTATGCGCCGATGGATCCCAGCCACGGCCATCTCAACCTCATGCGCCACGCGCCGGCGACCGATTGGGGGTTCGATTGGCCCGCGCTGCGGCTTCCAGTGCTCAGCATCACCGGGCTGCAGGACCGCGTGTTCCTCGACATCGCGGTGGTCGACCGGCTGGCCGCCGCCATCCCGGGCCTCGAGCGCGAGGACTGGGCGGATGCCGGCCACCTGCTGCCGCTGGAACGCCCCGAGCGGCTGGCCGAGAGCCTCGCCCGCTTCGGCGCGCGGATCGAGGGGCGGGCATGAACATCCCCGCGCGCTGGGCGTATCTGGCGACCTTCATCGGCGTCACTGGCCATGCCTCGTCCGAGTTCTTCGCCAAGCTCACCACCGTCTCGGGCCCCGAGGTCTCGGTCTGGCGCTACCTGCTGGGCGGCGCGGGACTGGTGCTCTGGGCGCTCACCCGCGCCGACAGCCGCGACCTGATCTCGCCCTTGAGGGCCGAGGGCTGGCGTTTCATCGTTCTCTGCCTCGTCGGTGTCTCGGCCACCTATCTCGCCTTCCACTGGGCGCTCGATTTCGCCACCGTCATCCAGGTGGCGACGGTGGTGACGACGATTCCGATCTTCGTGGTCTTCGCCAACTGGACCGTGAACGGCACGCCGCCCAGCCGGGTCAAGCTGGTGACCGGCGCGCTCGCCACGCTCGGCGTCGTGCTGCTGATCACTGACGGCGCACTCGAGTCGCTCGCGGGCGACGGGCGCTCGTTCTACGGCGTGCTGCTGGCCATCA
>JAVVFE010000008.1:11434-22061 GCA_032251175.1 Thermohalobaculum sp. | reverse complement strand
ATAGGCAAAGTCGATCGGCGTCGCACCTTCGGGCAGGTCGATGGTGTCGCCCTTGACGGTGACGGTGCCGGGGAAGCGGCCATGCACCGAATCGTAGCGCAGCAGGTGGGCGTTGGTCTCGACCGGGCCGAGATCGTTGATCGCCACCACCTCGATATCGGTGCGCCCCGACTCGACGATTGCGCGCAGCACGTTGCGCCCGATCCGCCCGAACCCGTTGATCGCGACCTTCACCGCCATGTCAGTGTCCCCTTTGTGGCCCGGACGCACGGGCCGAAGGGCGCGCGCGTCGTGATTTCGACGCGCTTATACCCGGCCTGACAGGGGAATCAATCGGCCCGCCCGCGCGTGCCGCGATATGACGCGCGGGAAGGCAGGGGGCCGGGCGGGGGCTCAGGCGATGGGCGCGCGCGGCAGGAAGGCGTCGATCTCGGTGTCCGCCAGCCGGTTGAGGCTGTTGGTGAACACGCAGTGCGCGATCTCGGCGACGATGGCGATCAGCTCGGCGTTCGAGAAGGTTTCGCGCGCGGCCGCGAGTTCGGCGTCGTCGAGCTTGCCTTTCGTCGCCACCAGCCGGCGCACCAGGCGCTGGAGGATGGCGGGGCGGCTGTCGCCCGCCAGTTCCTCGCCGGCGGCGATGCGCTCGAGCGGGCCGAGGTCGAGGCCGCGCGACTTCGCCACCGCGCGGTGCGCCGGGATGCAGTAGTGGCAGCCGTTGGCGGCCGCCATCTCGAAGCAGATCACCTCGCGGTCCATGGGCTGGAGCCCGGACTGGTCGATCGCCTGCCAGAAGCCCAGAAAGCCGCGCACGATCTGCGGGTTGTTGGCCATCGTGCGGCCGATGTTCCAGGGCGCGCCCCAGACGTCGCGCATCTGGTCCAGCGCAGCGCGCTGGTCGGGGCTGAGGTCGGCGTCCTTGAGGGCGGGGATTCGCTGGGTCATGTCGGTCTCCGTCGAACGGTCCTGCGGGAGCGTGGCAGGCTAGAGCGACCGCGCCGGCGGCGCCATCACAGTGGCGTGATGGCGCCGGGCGATCATGTCAGAGCATGGATTTTGCCTTCTCAGCAACTGCTTGCGCCGTAATGCCGAAGTGCTGATAGAGCTTCTCGTAGGGGGCCGAGGCACCGAACCCCTCCATGCCGACGAAGGCCGCCCTGGCGTCGCGGCCGCGCTCGCCGGCAAGCCAGCGGTCCCAGCCCTGGCGCACCGCCGCCTCGACGCCCACGCGC
Source organism: Thermohalobaculum sp. (assembly GCA_032251175.1). Taxonomy (GTDB): domain Bacteria; phylum Pseudomonadota; class Alphaproteobacteria; order Rhodobacterales; family Rhodobacteraceae; genus Thermohalobaculum. The sequence continues at coordinate 20,832 of JAVVFE010000008.1, read as the reverse complement.
ACCGGGCCTGCGGGCAGCACGCGCTTGCGGTAGGCCTCGGGCTGGGCCGCGAACAGCTCGAACGAGGGCGCCGAGACCACCCGCGTGCCGATGCCTTCCTTCTCGAGGATCTCGCGCGCCGCCATCGCGATCTCGACCTCGGAGCCGGTGGCGACCAGGATCGCCTGGCGCCGGTGGTCGGCCTCGGCGAGGATGTAGGCGCCCTGGGCGGTGAGGTTGCGGGCCGTGTGCCGGGTGCGCAGCGTGGGCAGGTTCTGCCGTGTCAGCGCCAGCACCGACGGGCTGCCGGGGGTGGTGAGCGCGATCTCCCAGGCCTCGGCGGTCTCGACCGCGTCGGCGGGGCGCAACACCAGCAGGTTGGGGATGGCGCGCAGGGCTGCCAGGTGCTCGACCGGCTGATGGGTCGGCCCGTCCTCGCCCAGCCCGATGGAATCATGGGTCATCACATAGACCACCCGCTTGCCCATCAGCGCCGAGAGCCGCATCGACGGCCGCGCATAGTCCGAGAACACCAGGAACGTGCCGCCATAGGGCACCACGCCGCCATGCAGCGCCATGCCATTCATCGCCGCGGCCATGGCGTGCTCGCGGATGCCGTAATAGACGTAGCGGCCCTTGCGGTTGGTCTCGTCGAACGTGCCCAAGCCTTCGGTCAGCGTGTTGTTCGAGCCGGTGAGGTCGGCCGAGCCGCCGATGGTCTCGGGCATCGCCGGGTTGATGACGGCGAGCGCCATCTCGGACGCCTTGCGGGTCGCCACCTTCGGCGCATCGGCCGAAAGCTGCTTCTTCAGCGCGGCGATGGCGCGGCCCAGCCGGGCCGGGGCCTCGCCCGCCATGATGCGCGCGAATTCCTTCTGGCGCGGGGCCGGGAAGCTTTCCAGCGCCGCCTGCCAGGCGGCACGCGCCGCCGCACCCCGGGCGCCGGCGGCGGCCCAGTCGGCACGGATCGCGGCGGGGATGTCGAACGGCGCATGGGTCCAGCCATAGGCCGCGCGCGCGCCCTCGATGTCCCTGGCGCCCAGCGGCGAGCCATGGGCCTTGGCGCTGTCCTGCTTGCCCGGCGCGCCGAAGCCGATATGGGTGCGGCAGGCGATCAGGGTCGGGCGCTGGTTGCCCTTCGCCCAGGTCATCGCCGCGTCGATCTGGGCGTAGTCGTGCCCGTCGATCGCCTTCACCTCCCAGCCCGCGGCTTTAAACCGCGCGAGCTGGTCGGTGCGGTCCGAGAGATCGAGCTTGCCGTCGATGGAGATCCCGTTGTCGTCCCACAGCACGATCAGGCGCGAGAGCTGCTGGCGCCCGGCCAGCGCGATCGCCTCGTGGCTGATGCCCTCCATCAGGCAGCCGTCGCCGGCGATCGCCCAGGTGTGGTGGTCGACCAGCTTGCGGCCGAAGCGGGCGCGCAGATGCGCCTCGGCCATCGCCATGCCGACGGCGTTGCCCAGCCCCTGGCCCAGCGGGCCAGTGGTGGTCTCGATGCCGGCGGCGTGGCCGTATTCGGGGTGGCCGGCGGTCTTCGAGCCCATCTGGCGGAAGTTCTTGAGTTCGTCGAGCGTCATGCCCGGGTAGCCGGTCAGGTGCAAAAGCCCGTAGAGCAGCATCGAGCCATGCCCGGCCGACAGCACGAAGCGGTCGCGGTCGGCCCAGTCGGGCGCGGTGGGGTCATAGCGCAGATGCCGGTCGAACAGCACCGCCGCCACGTCGGCCATGCCCATCGGCATGCCGGGATGACCCGAATTCGCGGCCTCGACCGCATCCATCGCGAGGACGCGCAGCGCCGTCGCCATCCCGAACAGCCGCGGCTCGGCCGCCTTCATTGCCTTGATGTCCACGCGAGATCCCCGTGCAGGTGGTGGCGGGCCGCAGCAGGCCGCGCCGTTTTGGGCCCCGTGTCCGCCGCGCGATCCGCCCGGCCCCCGGTTGCGGCGGGACAATGCGGATCGGGCGGGGAGCGGTCAAGAGCGGTTTATGCCGCGCGGCGCCCTGGCACGCGCCGGGGCAGGCGGTGCGGCCCGGCCGGGCGGTGGCGATGTTCCTGATTTGTGCGCACCATGCGTGGTAGGGGGCGCGCGTCAATCCACAAAATCTGGGGCCGATGCCAAAAAACCGGATTGACCCGACTCCGAACCTTCATAAAAGTAGCCGTCGCCGGGCAGCGAACCACAAGATGTGGTGGCGCGCCAGGCAGACGGGGGTGGCGCGCCGCGCGCCTCGCAAGCAGCAGAGTCAGGTGTCGGCGGTCCCGAGGGGTGGGCCGGCAACCGGCGGAGCAAATCCGCCGGACAGAACAACAGTCGCCGTCACGGGCGGGGGAGTGAAAGATGAAGATCGAGCGCAAGTTTACCGAGGCCGGGAAATCGGCCTATGACGCCATCGCCTTCCGGCAGACCTCGTCCGAGATCCGCAACCCGGACGGCTCGACCGTGTTCAAGCTCGACGCCTTCGACGTGCCGGCGGCCTGGAGCCAGGTCGCGGCCGACGTGCTGGCGCAGAAGTATTTCCGCAAGGCCGGCGTCGCGCGCTGCCTGCGCCGGGTCAAGGAGAAGGGCGTCCCCGAGTTCCTGTGGCGCTCGGTCGCCGACGAGAAGGCGCTGGCGGTGCTGCCCGAGGACGAACGCTATGGCGGCGAGACCTCGGCCCGGCAGGTGTTCGACCGGCTGGCCGGGGCCTGGGCCTACTGGGGCTGGAAGGGCGGCTATTTCACCTCCGAGGCCGACGCGCAGGCCTATTTCGACGAGATGCGCTTCATGCTGGCGCGCCAGATGGCGGCGCCGAACAGCCCGCAATGGTTCAACACCGGGCTGCACTGGGCCTATGGCATCGATGGCCCGAGCCAGGGGCACTACTACGTCGACTTCAAGACCGGCGAGTTGACCAAATCCGAGTCGGCCTACGAGCATCCCCAGCCCCATGCCTGCTTCATCCAGTCGGTCGCCGACGACCTGGTGAACGAAGGCGGCATCATGGACCTGTGGACCCGCGAGGCGCGGCTGTTCAAATACGGCTCGGGCACCGGGACCAATTTCAGCTACCTGCGCGGCGAGAACGAGAAGCTGGGCGGCGGCGGGCGGTCGTCGGGCCTCATGTCGTTCCTGAAGATCGGCGACCGCGCGGCAGGCGCGATCAAGTCGGGAGGCACCACGCGGCGCGCGGCCAAGATGGTGATCTGCGACATGGATCACCCCGACATCGAGAAGTTCATCGACTGGAAGGTGAAGGAGGAGCAGAAGGTCGCCTCGCTGGTCGCGGGCTCCAAGCTCCACGAGCAGAAGCTGAACGCGCTGTTCGCCGCGATCCGGGCGTGGGATGGCAAGGCCGATGACGCGTTCGACCCCAAGGCGAACCCGGGGCTGAAGGCCGCGATCAAGGACGCCCGCAAGGCGATGATCCCGGAGAACTATGTCAAGCGCGTGCTGCAATACGCGGCGCAGGGCTACACCGCGATCGAGTTCCCGACCTATGACACCGACTGGGATTCGGAGGCCTATCTGACGGTTTCGGGCCAGAACTCGAACAACTCGGTCCGCGTGACCGATGCCTTCCTCAAGGCGGTGTTCGACGATGGCGACTGGAACCTGACCCGGCGCACCGACGGCAAGGTCGCCAAGACCGTCAAGGCGCGCGACCTGTGGGAGAAGATCGGCCACGCCGCCTGGGCCTGCGCCGATCCCGGCATCCAGTATCACGACACCATCAACGACTGGCACACCTGCCCGGCCTCGGGACCGATCCGCGCCTCGAACCCGTGCTCGGAATACATGTTCCTGGACGACACGGCCTGCAACCTCGCCTCGCTGAACCTGTTGCAGTTCCTGGACGAGGACGGCTTCCGGGTGGCGGACTACGAGCACGCCACGCGGCTGTGGACCGTGACGCTGGAAATCTCGGTGACGATGGCGCAGTTCCCGTCGAAGGAGATCGCGCAGCTTTCCTATGAATACCGCACGCTGGGGCTGGGCTACGCCAACATCGGCGGGCTGTTGATGACGCTGGGCCATGGCTACGACTCGGATCAGGGCAGGGCGATCTGCGGCGCGCTGACCGCGATCCTGACCGGCGTGGCCTATGCCACCTCGGCCGAGATGGCGCGCGAGCTTGGCGCCTTCCCGGGCTATGCCAAGAACGCCGACCACATGCTGCGGGTGATGCGCAACCACCGGCGCGCCGCCTACAGCGGGACCGCGGGTTACGAGGCGCTGCGCACCCTCCCTGTGCCGCTCGATGCGGCCAACTGCCCGGACGCGCGTCTGGTGGCGCGCGCCCGGGCCTCGTGGGACGCGGCGCTGGAACTGGGCGAGAAGCACGGCTATCGCAACGCGCAGGCCAGCGTGATCGCACCGACCGGCACCATCGGCCTGGTGATGGACTGCGACACCACCGGCATCGAGCCCGATTTCGCGCTGGTGAAGTTCAAGAAGCTGGCGGGCGGGGGCTATTTCAAGATCATCAACCGCGCGGTGCCCGCGGCGCTGACCGGGCTCGGCTATGACGACGACGCGATCCGCGCGATCATCGATCACGCGGTCGGCCATGGCACGCTGTCGGGCGCGCCCGGGATCGACCACGAGAAGCTGATCCACCACGGCTTCGGCCCCGACGAGATCGAGAAGGTGGAAGCCGCGCTGGCCTCGGCCTTCGATATCCGCTTCGTCTTCAACCAGTGGACGCTGGGTGCGAAGTTCTGCGAGGAAGTGCTTGGCATCGCCAAGGAAAAGCTGGGCGATCCAAACTTCGACCTGCTGCGCGAGATGGGCTTCACCGCCCGCGAGATCGAGGCCGCGAACATCCATGTCTGCGGGACGATGACGCTGGAAGGCGCGCCGGGGTTGAAGACCGAGCATCTTTCGGTGTTCGACTGCGCCAATCCCTGCGGCAAGACCGGCACGCGGTATCTGAGCGTCGACAGCCACATCCGCATGATGGCGGCGGCCCAGCCGTTCATCTCGGGTGCGATCTCGAAGACCATCAACATGCCCAACGACGCCTCGATCGAGGACTGCAACGCGGCCTACCTGCTGTCGTGGCGGCTGGGGGTGAAGGCCAACGCGCTCTACCGCGACGGCTCGAAGCTCAGCCAGCCGCTGTCGTCGAGCCTGATCGACGAGGAGACCGAGGAGGAGCTGATCGAGGCGACACCGGCGGCGCGCGCCCAGATCCTGGCCGAGCGGATCGTCGAGAAGGTGGTGATCCGCGAGATCGAGAACCGCGGCAAGCGCAACAAGCTGCCCGACCGGCGGCGCGGCTATACCCAGAAGGCGATGGTCGGCGGCCACAAGGTCTACCTGCGCACCGGCGAGTTCGAGGACGGCACCTTGGGCGAGATCTTCATCGACATGCACAAGGAAGGCGCCGCCTTCCGCGCGATGATGAACAACTTTGCCATCGCGATCAGCGTGGGCCTGCAATACGGCGTGCCGCTCGAGGAGTTCGTCGAGGCCTTCACCTTCACCCGGTTCGAGCCGGCGGGGATCGTCTCGGGTAACGAGACCATCAAGAACGCAACCTCGATCCTCGACTACATCTTCCGCGAACTGGCGGTGAGCTACCTCGACCGCAGCGACCTTGCCCATGTGAAGCCCGACGGCGCGCGCTTCGACGAGCTTGGCCGCGGCGAGGAGGAGGGCAAGCGCAACTTCCGCGAGGCCGACCGCGAGGTGGCCCAGCCCGCCATCGACCTGGTGCGCCAGGTGGCCTCGACCGGATACCTGCGCAACCGCGTGCCCGCGGGGCACCAGTTCATGGTGGTGAACGGGGGGGCGGGACGCGCGACGGGCTTTGCCGAGAGCGGGATCGCCGGCGTCGCGGTCGAGACCTTCGGCGCCTCGACCGCCACCGCCACCGCCATCGGCGCGGTCGCGACCGCGGTGCTGGACCGCCGCACCGAGGCGAAGATGAAGGGCTACGAGGGCGACGCCTGCGGCGATTGCGGCAACTTCACGCTGGTCAGGAACGGCACCTGCATGAAGTGCAACACCTGCGGCGCGACCAGCGGATGCTCGTGAGATTGAGGGTGGGAGCCAGGGGCCCTACCCCCTGGCTCCGGCCCGTCGGTGGTTTTTGGGAACGCACCGGCAAGCCGCGTCTCTTTCGAGACGATGAGAGGACAGGAGACTGACCGATGACGGCTTTCAAGAGGTTCCCTCCCATCCACAGGATTTCCCCGAGTTATCAACAAGGGGCCTGTGAATAAGGAGTGCCAAACATGGCGAAGAACACTGGAAATGGATTCCGTCGTGGATCGGTGACCGGTCGGACTCAGTTTCAGCGTCCCGATGATCACTTCCAGAAACGGAACGAACGAACAGGAGAGTTCATGGAGGTCAAGCAGTCCGATGGCCCCTTCAAAGGGGTCGCCAAGGAACCGGACAGGCGCGACACCGAGAACTCATGAGGTGACGGGGGGCGCGGGTGGCGGCCGGGAAACGGTCGCCACCCGCTGCCGCACAGAACGGAATCAGGCCGCAGGCAACGACCAGTCGGGCAGAGAACAAAACGGACGGACCTGATACTCACCTCGAGGCGCCCCCACCCGGGCGCCTTTCTTCTTGCCCGGCGGCAGGACGCGCGGGGGTGCGCTCAGCCGCCCGTTCGCATCGCGGCGCGGGGGATCGCCATCAGGCAGCCGAAGCTGACCAGGCCCAGGGCGCCCGAGACAATGAGCGCCGCGGCGCCGACGCGCTCGATCAGCAGGGCGAAGATCAGGGGGGCGGCGGCCTGCGCGAAGCGGGCGGGCACGGTCAGCACCCCCTGCCGGTGGCCGTAGCCCGCGGGCCCGAAGATCGCCAGCGGCAGCGTCCCCTTGGCGATGGTCAGGATGCCGTTGCCCGCGCCATGCGCCAGCGCGAAGCCCATCGCCAGGGGCGCGCCGACGACCAGCAGCCCCAGCGCCGCGAGCGGGTGGGTGACCGAGGCGAGCCGCGCCGACAGCAGCGGGTGGAAGCGTTGCAGCACGCCGAATTCGAGCAGCCGCCCGGCCACCTGCGCGGGGCCCACCAGGGCTGCGGCGGCGATGGCGGCGGCGGGCGAGACGCCGGTTTCCTGCAACAGGCGCGGCAGATGCGCCGCCATCGCGGTGCTGATGAACCAGGTGATGCTGAAGACGATGCCCAGCAGCACCATCATCCGGGTGTGCGACGGCAATGGTTCGGGCGCGGGCGGGGCCGGATCGGCGGGCGCCCCGGCGGCGGGCGCGGGGGCGACGGCGGGAGCGGACGCGGGGTCGGACTCGGTCGCGACGGCGGGGGAGGCGGACGGCGCGGGGCCGCCGCGCGGCAGGCCGAAGCGGTTGAGCGGCAGGCAGACCATGAGATGCACGCCCATCCAGAAGAAGCAGGTCGCGCGCCAGCCGATCTCGGCGTCGAGAAAGGCCGAGATCGGCCAGCAGACCGTGCTGGCGAACCCCGCGATCAGCGTCACGCCGACGATGGCGCCGCGCGCGCCGCGCCCGTAGATCGCGGCCAGCGCGGCGAAGGCCGATTCGTAGAGCCCCATCGCCATGCCGACGCCCAGCACCAGCCAGCCGGCCAGCAGCATCAGGGCGCCGGTGGACGCGCCCAGCAGCCCCAGCCCCAGCGCGAACACCAGGCTCGACGCGGTCAGCACGCCGCGCCCGCCGAACAGGTCGATCCGCCGCCCGGCCGCGGGCCCCAGCACCGCCGAGACGAGCAGCGCCGCCGAGAACGCGGCGAACACCGTGCCCTCGGCCAGATCGAAGGTGCGCGCCATCGGCCGCGCGAGGATCGCGGCGAGGTAATAGGTCGACCCCCAGGCCAGCGTCTGCGCCGTGCCCAGCGCCAGGATGACCCGCAGCCGGTTGGTCAGCATGACCGCGCCGCGAACCGGGCGGATGAGGGAGAGACGATCATTCCGGCAAGGCCCCCAAGGATGATGGCACCACGCTAGCGCAGCTTTGGCCGGGCTTCACGCGGATTTCCGCGCTGGCGACGCTGGCGCGTGGCGCCGCGCCATCGCGCCCGCAAACGGGTGTGGCCGCGCCGGACATCCCGTGGCATGAAGGGCGGCGATGAAGGCGCGGCACTGCGCCGGCGTGACGGAACGGGGAGGGCTCACAACATGAAGAAGCTTGTGGCGGCCGGGGTTGCGGCCATGGCGCTGATGGCGGCCCCGGCGATGGCCGGGACCAAGGTCGGCATGATCACCACGCTGTCGGGCGGCGGCGCGCATCTGGGCGTGGACGTTCGCGACGGCTTCGCGCTGGCGCTCAAGCAGTCGGGCCGCGCGGATGTCGAGCTGGTCGTGCGCGACGACGCGAACAAGCCCGATGTGGCGAAAAGCCTGTCGGACGAGCTGATCCAGTCCGAGAAGGTCGATATCCTGACCGGCATCATCTTCTCGAACCTCGCCATGGCGGTGGTGCCGGGGGCGGTGCGCGAGGTGTTCTACATCAGCCCCAACGCGGGGCCCAGCGCGCTGGCGGGGAAGCTGTGCAACCCGAACTATTTCAACGTCGCCTGGCAGAACGACAACCTGCACGAGGCGATGGGCGCCTATATGAAGGGCGCGGGGCTGGCCAAGCCCTATATCCTCGCGCCGAACTACCCGGCCGGGACCGATGCGCTGAACGGCTTCAAGCGATTCTACGGCGATCAGGGGCTGGCGGGCGAGATCTACACCCAGCTCGGCCAGACCGATTATGCCGCCGAGATCGCGCAGATCCGCGCCTCGGGCGCCGATTCGGTGTTCTTCTTCCTGCCGGGCGGCATGGGCATCGCCTTCATGAAGCAGTATGCCGCGGCCAGTGTCGGCATCCCGGTGTTCGGCCCGGCCTTCTCGTTCGACGAGATCATCCTGGGCGCGGTGGGCGATGCGGCGCTGGGCGTCAAGAACACCTCGCAATGGGCCTATGATCTCGACAACGCGGCGAATGCGGCGTTCGTCGAGAGCTTCCGCGCGGAATACGGGCGGACGCCGACGCTCTACGCGAGCCAGGGCTTCGATGCGGCGAACCTGATCCTCTCGGCGCTGGCCAAGGCCGAGGTCGCGGACAAGGACGCCTTCCGCGCGGCGCTGAGGGCGGCGGATTTCGTCTCGGTGCGTGGCGATTTCAAGTTCGGCCCGAATCACCATCCCGTCCAGGACATCTATGTCCGCGAGGTGGTGGCGGGGCCGGATGGCAAGCCCACCAACAAGCTGGTGGGGCTGGCGCTGAAGGACCACGCCGACGCCTATGCGCCCGAGTGCAAGATGTGAAGCCGGGTTTCTGACGGAGCCGGCTCCCGCCCCATCCCTCTCTGATGCCGGGTGGAGCTGGCCCCCCCACCCCATCCCTCCCCCACAAGGGGGGAGGGAGGCGCTCCTGCGGCGAGGGGGCGCCCAGTGGCGGCGGCGCTCAGAACGGCAGGGGGGCGTTGTCGACGACTTCCTTCATCACGAAGAAGGTG
>JAVVFE010000008.1:0-11334 GCA_032251175.1 Thermohalobaculum sp. | reverse complement strand
GGGCCGACCCCAGACACCGAGGCCCGCGATGCTCGAGAAGTTCCCCCGCTACCCCCTGACCTTCCCCGGCCCCACGCCGATCGAGCGGCTCGACCGCCTCTCGGCGGCGTTGGGGGGAAGGGTCGAGATCTACGCCAAGCGCGACGACTGCAATTCGGGCCTCGCCTTCGGCGGCAACAAGCTGCGCAAGCTGGAATACATCGTCCCCGACGCGATCGCGGCAGGGGCCGACACGCTGGTCTCGATCGGCGGCGTGCAGTCGAACCACACCCGGATGGTGGCCGCGACCGCCGCCAAGATCGGCATGAAATGCGTGGTGGTGCAGGAGGCCTGGGTGCCGCACGAGGATGCGGTCTACGACCGGGTCGGCAACATCCTGCTGACGCGCCTGATGGGCGCCGACAGCCGCATCGTCGAGGACGGCTTCGACATCGGCATCCGCCGCAGTTGGGAGGACGCGATCCAGTCGGTGCGCGACGCGGGCGGCAGGCCCTATGGCATCCCGGCCGGCGCCTCGGTCCACCCGCTGGGCGGGCTCGGCTATGTCGGCTTCGCCGAGGAGGTCCGGGCGCAGGAGGCCGAGATGGGCCTCACCTTCGACTACATCATCGTCTGCGTCGTCACCGGCTCGACCCAGGCGGGGATGATCGTGGGCTTCAAGGCGGATGGCCGCGCCGGCCGCGTGATCGGCATCGATGCCTCGGGCACGCCCGACCAGTGCCGCGCGCAGGTGGCCACCATCGCGCGCAACACCGCCGAGCTTGTGGGCGTGACGGAGCCGATCACCGAGGACGACATCGTGATCCTGCCCGACTACGCCTATCCCGCCTATGGCGTGCCGAGCCGCGAGACCAGCGAGGCCATCCGCCTCGCCGCGCGGACCGAGGCGATGATCACCGACCCGGTCTACGAGGGCAAGTCGATGCAAGGGCTGATCGACCTGATCGCCAAGGGCACGATCCCGGCGGGGTCGAAGGTGCTGTATGCCCATCTGGGCGGGGCGCCGGCGCTCAACGGCTACGCCTACACCTATCGCAACGGCTGAAAGCGCGCCGGGCTCGACACTTGCGCCGCGCCGCGCTATGCGCGGCGCATGACGGTCGCGCTCTTTCTCGAACAGCTCCTGAACGGGGTGCAGCTCGGGCTCACGCTGTTCCTGATGGCGGCGGGGCTGACGCTGGTGTTCGGGGTGATGGGGCTGATCAACCTCGCGCATGGTTCGCTCTACATGACCGGGGCGTTTGTCTGCGCGACGGTGGCGGGGGCCACCGGGTCTTTCTGGATCGGCCTCGGCGTGGGGGCACTGGCGGCAGCGGCGGCGGGCGCGGTGGTCGAGGTGGCGGTGATCCGCAGGCTCTATGCGCGCGACCATCTGGACCAGGTGCTGGCGACATTCGCGCTGATCCTGATCTTTTCCGAGGGCGCGCGGCTGATCTTCGGCGACCGGCCCTTGTGGCTGGATATCCCCGCGGCGCTGTCGGGCACGCTGGCGCTGCCGGGGGGCGCGCAGTATCCGCTCTACCGGCTGGCGATCATCGGCATCGGGCTGGGGCTTGCGGGGGGCTTGTGGTGGCTGATCACCCGCACCCGGCTGGGGATGCAGATCCGGGCAGGCGAGGCGGATCGCGAGATGATCGCGGCCTTGGGCGTCGACATCCGCAGGCTCTACACGCTGGTCTTTGCGCTGGGCGCGGGGCTTGCCGGGCTTGCGGGTGCGCTGGTGGGCGCGCTGCAATCGGTGCAGGTGGGGATGGGCGAGCCGGTGCTGATCCTTGCCTTCGTCGTCATCGTGATCGGTGGCATCGGCTCGGTGAAGGGGGCGCTCGCGGGCGCGGTGCTGGTCGGGGTGATCGACACCATGGGGCGGGTGTTCCTGCCCGCGGCCTTCGGGCTGTTCATGGCGCCGGCCGAGGCGACGGCGACGGGATCGGCGCTCGCCTCGATGCTGATCTATCTGGTCATGGCGCTGGTGCTGGCCTTGCGGCCCAAGGGGCTGTTCCCTGCCGATGCGTGAGGGGCTGGTCAATCTCGCGCTGATCGCGCTGTTGCCGCTGGTCGCGCTGGGCGCGCTCGCGGCGGGCGAGCCGTATCTGGTGACGCTGGCCGCCAAGGCCGCGATCCTGGCGCTGGCGGGGGTGGGGCTGAACCTTGCGCTGGGGGTGGGCGGCATGGTCAGCCTGGGGCATGCCGCGTTCTTCGGGATCGGCGGCTATGCGGCGGGGATCGCGGCGCATCACGTCTTTGCCGGGACGCCGGTGATCGGCTGGCCGGTGGTGATCGCGGGCACCGACCAGATGCCGCTGATCTGGCTGGCGGGTGTGCTGGCGGCGGGGCTGGCGGCGGCGGCGATCGGGGCGGTTTCGCTGAGGACGCAGGGCGTGCATTTCATCATGATCACGCTGGCCTTTGCCCAGATGGTCTACTACCTCGGCGTCTCGTGGAAGACCTATGGCGGCGAGGACGGGCTGCCGATCTACCTGCGCAACCAGTTCCCCGGGCTCGACACCGGCGACGGGGTGCAGTTCTTCGCGCTCGCCTACGCCTGCCTGCTGGCGGGGGTCGCGCTGGTCTGGCAGGTCGCGCGCTCGCGCTTCGGGCAGGCGCTGGCGATGGCGCGGATGAACGAGGCGCGGTTGGCGGCGTCGGGCATCTCGCCCTATCCGGTGCGGCTGGTGGGGTTCGTGCTGTCGGGCATGATCGTGGCGCTGGCGGGGGCGCTGTTCGCCGATCTCAACGGCTTTGCGGGGCCGTCGATGCTGAGCTGGCACCGATCCGGCGAGATCATGGTGCTGGTGATCCTCGGCGGCGTCGGGCGGCTGTGCGGGCCGCTGGCGGGCGCCATGCTGTTCGTGGCGCTGGAGACCTGGCTGGGCGGGCTCACCGACCGCTGGCAGTTGTTCCTCGGGCTCGTGCTGCTCGGCGTCGTGCTGTTCGCGCGCGGCGGGCTGATGGGAATGCTGGCGGGGCGGGTGCGGCATGGCTGAGCCGGTGCTGTCGCTGCGCGGCCTGTCGAAATCCTTCGGCGCGTTGAAGGCCACCGACGGCGTGTCGCTGGACCTGCGGGCGGGCGAGATCCATGCGCTGATCGGCCCGAACGGCGCGGGCAAGTCCACCCTGATCGGCCAGATCGCGGGGACCATCCGCGCCGATGCCGGCGAGGTCTGGCTGGGCGGGCGCGAGATCACCGGGCTTTCGGTCGCGGGCCGCGCGCGGGCGGGGCTTGCGCGCAGCTTTCAGGTCTCGTCGCTGGCGATGGAGGCCCCCGCACGGGTCAATGTGCGCCTCGCCGCCCAAGGCCGGGCAGGGGGGTCCTATCGGCTGTGGGGGGCTGCGGCACGGGATGCGGCGCTGGCGGCGGCGGCCGAGGCCGCGCTCGCCCGCGTGGGCCTGTCGGCGCGGGCCGACATTCCGGTGGCGGAACTGAGCCATGGCGAGCGGCGGCTGGCCGAGATGGCCTGCGCGCTCGCGCTCGCCCCCCGCGTCTTCCTGCTGGACGAGCCGATGGCGGGTCTCGGGCCCGAGGGGACGGCGCGGCTGACCGACCTGCTTGCCGACCTGCGCCACGAGGCGCCGATCCTGCTGGTCGAGCACGACATGGACGCGGTGTTCCGCTTGGCCGATCGCATCAGCGTGCTGGTCTACGGCCGGATGATCCTGACCGGCGCGCCTGACGAGATCCGCGCCTCGCGCGAGGTGCGCGAAGCCTATCTGGGCGTGGAGGCGTGATGCTGGCGGTCGAGCGCATCACCGCCTTCTATGGCGCGGCGCAGGCGCTGTTCGGCGTGTCGCTGGCCGTGGGCGCGGGCGAAGTGGTGGCGCTGATGGGCCGCAACGGCATGGGCAAGTCCACTACGATCCGCGCGATCTGCCGCCTGACGCCGCCGCGCGCGGGCCGGGTGGTGTTCGGCGGGCGCGATCTGGCGGGCTTGCCGCCGCACCGCGTGGCGCGGCTGGGCGTGGGGCTGGTGCCCGAGGGGCGGCGCTGTTTCGCCACGCTGACGGTGGCCGAGAACCTGATGGCGACCGCCCGCCCGGGGCCCTGGGACGCCGCGCGGGTGGGGGCGCTGTTCCCGCGGCTGACCGAACGCGCGGGCCAGCGGGCGGCGACGCTGTCGGGCGGCGAGCAGCAGATGCTGGCGATCGGCCGGGCGCTGATGACCAATCCGCGCCTGCTGATCCTCGACGAGGCGACCGAGGGGCTCGCGCCCGTGGTGCGCCACGAGATCTGGGCGGCGGTGCGCACGCTCAAGGCCGAGGGGCAGGCGATCCTGATCGTCGACAAGACGCTGGACGCGTTGCGCGCGCTGGCCGACCGCTGCGTGATCCTCGAGCGCGGCGCCGATGTCTGGACCGGGGCGCCGGCTGACCTGACGCCCGCGCTGACCGACCGCTGGCTGGGGGTCTGAGCCCGGGGCGCGGTGACGGTGGCTCCTGCTGCGCCGTGCCGGGGTCGTGTGCCGTTGGACCGCGATGGGTCGGGCGTTGCACGGTTCCCGGGGCGCCCTTGGTCAAGCCCGGGGCGCGCAGCACAGTCAGGTATGAGCCTGACTCAAGGAAAACTGGTCTGAGGGCGCGCCGCCGGGGGTGCCGCGCCCGCCCTGGCTCAGCGGTCGCCGCGGGGGACGACCGAGGCGCCTGCGTAATGCGCGGCCTCGCCCAGTTCCTCCTCGATCCGGATGAGCTGGTTGTATTTCGCCAGCCGGTCCGAGCGGGCGAGCGAGCCGGTCTTGATCTGCCCGCAGTTGGTGGCGACCGCGAGGTCGGCGATGGTCGCGTCCTCGGTCTCGCCCGAGCGGTGCGACATCACGGCGGTGTAGTGCGCGCGGTGCGCCATGCGCACGGCCTCGAGCGTTTCCGACAGCGAGCCGATCTGGTTGACCTTGACCAGGATCGAATTGGCGCAGCCGAGGTCGATGCCGCGCTTCAACCGCGTGACGTTGGTCACGAACAGGTCGTCGCCCACAAGCTGGCACTGCTTGCCGATGATGTCGGTCAGCGCATACCAGCCGTCCCAGTCGTCTTCGGCCATGCCGTCCTCGATCGAGATGATCGGGTAGTCGGCCGTGAGCTTCTGGAGATAGGCGGCCATCTCGCCCGAGGTCAGTTCCAGCCCCTCGCCGGTCATGCGGTAGAGCCCGGCCTCGGCGTCGTAGAACTCGGTCGAGGCGGCGTCGAGCGCCAGCGCGACCTCGGCGCCCGGCTTGAAGCCCGCCTTCTCGACCGAGGTCATGATGAAGTCGAGCGCCTCGCGCGACGAGCCGATGTTGGGGGCAAAGCCGCCCTCGTCGCCGACATTGGTGTTGTGGCCGGCCTGCTTGAGGGCCGCCTTCAGGGTGTGGAAGATCTCGGACCCCCAGCGCACGGCCTCGGTGATCGAGCCCGCGGCCACCGGCATCACCATGAATTCCTGGATGTCGATCGGGTTGTCGGCGTGTTGCCCGCCATTGAGGATGTTCATCATCGGCACCGGCAGCGTGATCGCCGAGACGCCGCCGACATAGCGGTAGAGCGGCAGGCCCGAGGACGCGGCCGCGGCCTTGGCCACCGCGAGGCTGACGCCGAGGATCGCGTTGGCGCCGAGGCGCGACTTGTTCGGCGTGCCGTCGAGTTCGACCATCATCTGGTCGAGCGATTTCTGCGCCAGCGCGTCGGTGCCGGTCAGCGCCTCGAAGATCTCGCCGTTGACCGCCTCGACCGCCTTCAGCACGCCCTTGCCGTTGTAGCGCGCGGGGTCGCCGTCGCGCAGTTCCACCGCCTCGTGCGCGCCGGTCGAGGCGCCGGATGGGACGGCGGCACGGCCTTCGGCGCCGTCCTCCAGCAGCACGTCGACCTCGACCGTCGGGTTGCCCCGGCTGTCCAGAATCTCGCGCGCGGTGATGTCGATGATGACGCTCATGGGTGCCTCCCTGCCGGCGGTTCCGCGTGGATCGGGGCTGTCTTACACCCCGCGGGCCCGGGCGGGAAGGGCGGGGGGCGGCAGGGTAAGGCGCGCGGGCGACAAAAAGAAGCGGGCGCCGCAAGGGACGCCCGCAAGGCTGCCGGGAGTGAGAGGGGGCGGGCGTCAGGACGCCGGCCCGAGGTCGAACTGGGTCTCCTCGACGATCCGCAGCGCCTCGGCCCGCAGGCTGCCGATCTTGGTCAGCCCGATGGTGTCGGGGGTGAAGCTGCCCCAGCTCTGCACCAGCGCCGAGGCCGGGACACCCGCGCGCACCGGGTATTCGTGGTTCAGCTCGGCATAGAGCGCCTGCGCCTCGGGCGACAGCAGGAAGTCGATCAGCTTCTCGGCCTCGGCCTTGTTCGGCGCCGAGCGGGTCAGCGCCGCGCCCGAGATGTTCACATGCGCGCCGCCGCCCTCGAAGGTGGGGAACACCACGCGCACCGACTCGGCCCAGGGCACCTGCTCGGGGTCGGCCAGCATCTGGCCCATGTAGTAGGTGTTGCCGATGGCGATGTCGCACTCGCCGGCCCAGACCGCCTTGACCTGCGCGCGGTCGTTGCCCTGCGGCTTGCGCGCCAGGTTGTCGCGCAGCCCCTCGACCCAGGTCTTCGCGGCCTCTTCGCCGTGATGGGCGATGACGGCCGAGATCAGCGCGAGGTTGTAGGAATGGCTGCCGGGGCGGGTGCAGATGCGGCCCTTCCACTTCGGGTCGGCCAGGTCCTCGAAGGTGGTCACCTCGCCCTCGGCCACGCGCTCCTTCGCGACATAGGCGACGCGGGCGCGGGTGGTCAGCGCGAACCAGTGGCCGGCCTCGTCGCGCAGGTCGGCGGGGACATGCTCGGCCACGGCCGCGTTCTCGTGCGGCTGGGTCAGGCCGGCATCGGTCGCGGCCTTCACGTTCGAGATGTCGGCGGTCATGTAGAGGTCGGCCGGGCTGCGCGCGCCTTCGGCCTTCATGCGCTCGATCAGGCCCTTCTCGGCATAGAGCACGTTGACCGTGATACCGCTCTCGGCGGTGAAGGCGTCGAAGATCGGCTGGATCAGGTCGGGCTGGCGGGTGGTGTAGATATTCACCTCGGCCGCCATCGCGGTGGCGGCGCCAAGGATGGTGGCAAGGGCGGTCGCGGCCGCGATCAGGGGTCTGCGCATCTGGGGTCTCCCTCGTGGATCAACTGCGACTCTGGTAGCCGACAAAAACAGTCGGATCAATATCCGATAGAAACAGTCGGATCAAAATTCGCCCGCCTGCGACGCCCCGCCGCAGGCGGGCAGGCGCCTCAGCCGCCCGCCTTCCCGGTCGCCTTCTTGCGCGCATTGTCGCCCGCCTTCTCGCGGGCCTTCTCGGCATTCCACAGCGCGTCCATCTCGGCCAGCGTTGCGTCTTCCGGGCGGCGCCCTTCGGCGCGCAACGCCGCCTCGATCCCGCGGAAGCGGCGCTCGAACTTGGCGTTCGCCCGGCGCAGCGCGGCTTCGGGGTCGATCTTCAGGTGGCGCGCGAGGTTGGCCATGACGAACATCAGGTCGCCGTATTCCGCCTCGATCAGGTCGATGTCGCCACCCGGAAGTTCATCCACCAGCTCGCGCGTCTCCTCGGCGATCTTGGCCAGCACGTCCCTGGGGTCGGTCCAGTCGAAGCCCACCGTCGCGGCCCGCGTGGTCAGCTTGACCGCGCGCGTCAGCGCCGCGAGCGTCGAGGGCACGCCGTCGAGCACGCTGTCGCGCGTCTCGCCGCGTGCGGCCCGCTCGGCCGCCTTCAGGCTCTCCCAGTCGACGGTCGCGGGATCGGCGCGCGGCGCGCCGGGGGCATCGCCGAACACATGCGGGTGGCGGCGCACCATCTTGTCGCCGATTGCGGCCACCACGGCGGCGAAGTCGAACGCGCCCGCCTCCTCGGCCATCCGGGCGTGATAGACCACCTGCAACAGCAGGTCGCCCAGTTCGTCGCGCAGATGGCCCATGTCGCCCGTGGCGATGGCGTCGGCCACCTCGCAGGCTTCCTCGACGGTATAGGGCGCGATGGTCGCAAAGGTCTGTTCGCGGTCCCAGGGGCAGCCGTCGGGCGCGCGCAGCCGGGCCATGATCTCGAGCAGGCGCCCAATCCCCGCCGCGCGGTCGAAGACCAGCGCATCCGATGCCGTCCGTGGCTCGACCGGCCGTTTCGTCATCGCCGCGCCCCCCGCAGGTTGATCAGGTTGCCGGCGAAGATCACCGCGGCGCCGGCGAAGACCGCGATCTCGAGCCGCTCGCCATACATCAGCGTGGCGGCGATGGCGATCACCGGCAGGCGCATGAACTCCATCGGCGCCACGACCGAGGCGGGCGCCGCGAACAGCGCGCGCGTCAGGCTGAAATGCGCCGTCAGCCCGCAGATGCCGACGAACAGCACCCAAGGCACCAGCGCGGCCGAGGGCACCGCGATCCCGCCCGGCAGGGCGCACACCACCCCCATCAGCATCTGGCTGAGCGTCATCCAGAACAGGATCGTCAGGGCGCCGTCGTGGCGCGACAGGCGCTTGGTCCAGATGTTCGTCAGCGCAAACCCGATGGCCGCGATCAGCGCCGCGCCATGGCCCGGCGCCAGCGGCGCGATCCCCGGACGCGCGACGATCAGCACGCCGGCGAAGCCCAGCCCCGCCGCAATCAGGCCCGCGCGCGTCATCCGCTCGCCCAGCAGCAGCGGCGCCATGAGCGCGATCCAGATCGGGCTGGTGAACTCGATGGCCACCAGTTGCGCCAGCGGGATGGTCGCGACCCCGAAGAACCAGAAGTTCTGCGCGGCGAAATGGATCACGTTGCGCGTGACATGGGCGCCCGGCTGGCGCGTGCGCATCCCGGCAAGGCCCTGCGAGGCCAGCAGCAGGCCCGTGATGATCGGCAGCCCGATGGCCGAGCGGTAGGCCATGATCTCGAAGGTGTCGAACTCGGCCGACAGCTCGCGCCCGGCGATCGCCATGGCGGCGAACGAGACGATCGCCCCCACCATCCAGCCCGCCGCAACCAGCGGCCGGGCCGGCGGCTGTGCCGTGTCGCGCGGGCTCACCGGATCACCGCGCCGCGCTGGGCGTCGTCGAGGCCGATCAGGCCCAGGCCCTCCCAGGCCGCGATCTTGCCGAGGTTCAGCCACCAGGCGGCGGCCTCGCGCAGATGATACAGAGCCCGCGCCCGGCTGAACGCCTCGCCGGGGGCGCGGGCCAGGGCGAAATCGGGCCATGTGCCGGTGAAATGGCGCCACAGCAGCCGTGCGCGCGCCATGTGGACGGCATCGGTGACCAGGATCACCCGCGCCGGCATGTCGCCGCCCATCAGGTCGCGGCTGAAGCGGACGTTCTCGAAGGTCGAGGTCGCGCGCGGCTCGATCAGCACCCGGGCCGGCGGCGGCAGGCCGTTCAGATGCGCCAGCACGGCGACATTGGCGGCCATCACGTCGGGCGCGGGGGCGAGCCGGTCGGTGACCAGGAGCGCAGCACCCGGCATCGTCGCGGCGATCTCGAGCGCGCGAATCGTGCGGTAGTCGGTGTCGATGTGGCAGCGCCCGTCGCGGAAATCGCCGCCGAACACCACGATCAGGCCGGCCGGCCCGATCGGGTCTGCGGCGGCCGCCCGGTGCGCCTGCGCGGCCACGACTGTCGCGATCAGGGTCAGCAGGCCCAGCCCCGCTGCGGCACCTGCCGCGCGGACGCCGAAGGCTGCCAGCCGCCACGCCATGCGGCGCGGACGCGGGGCTGCCGGCGCGGGATGCGCGCTGTCCGTCCTCATGCGCGCACCACTGGGGCCGGCCTGTGCTGCGGTCTGACCATGTTCCCACTCGCTTTGTCTGGCGCAGGGCCCAGCGCGCGCCCCGCATCGCGCGGGGCTGCGCGCGCGACGGCGCCCCTCTTTACCCGTTGCGCGCGATCCGCGCCAGACAGTGCCTGCGCCAGAGGGAGAGGGTGCCAGAGGGTGCCGGTGCCACACGCCGCCCGTGCCAGTTTCGGCCTGCGCCCGGGTGCGCCGTGAGCGGACATGATTTCGGTCAATGCGCGGCTGGCCGCGCGGTGCGCAGACTGGCGCTCTCAAGAAAGAGGGATCGCCATGTACAAGAACATTCTCGTCCCCGTCGCGCTCGATCATGCCGAGAAGGGGCAGGCCGCCCTTGCGGTGGCCCGGCAGTTGCTGGACGGCGGCGGCCGGATCACGTTGCTGCATGTGATGGAGGAAATCCCGGGCTATGCCGCAAGCCACCTGCCCGAAGGCACGCTGCGCCGCAACGAAGATGCCGCCGCCACCGCGCTGGGCGAGCTTGCGGCGGGCGCGGGCGACGTGACGGCCAAGGTGGTCTGGGGGCATTCGGGGCGCACCATCCTCGATTTTGCCGAGGATACCGGGGCGGACTGCATCGTGATCGCCTCGCACAAGCCGGGGCTCGAGGACTACTTCCTCGGCTCGACTGCGGCGCGGGTGGTGCGTCACGCGCCCTGCGCGGTGCATGTGATGCGCTGACCGGCGGGCGGGCGCTCAGCCCGCCAGCGCGCCGCAGCCCTGAAGCGCGCGCCGCACCGCGGCCACGCCCTCGGCATCGAGGGCGGGTTGCGGCGGCAAGGGATCGCCCACGGCGAAGCCCTGCAACCGCAGCCCGGCCTTCACGGCGCCGGCGAGGTTGTAGCGCGCGAACACCTCGTTCACCGCCCACAGCCGGCGCTGCAGCGCCATCGCCGCGTCCCAGCGCCCGGCGCGGCACAGCTCGTAAAGCTCGACCGACTGGCGCGGCACCAGGCAGGACGGCCCCGCCATCCAGCCCAGGCCCCCGATCAGCATCACCGCCGCGGTGATGTGCGACGAGGCGGCAAAGACCCCCAGCCGCCCCTCGGTCCGCGCCATGATCGTCAGCAGCCGGCCGGTGTTGGTCGAGGCGTCCTTCAGATACCGGATGTTGGGCACATGCGAGAGCCGCTCGATCACCGCGAGGCTCAGGTCCTGCCGCTGGAAGGTCGGATTGGTGTAGAGCACGACCGGCAGGTCGGCGGCCTCGGCGATGGCGGTGAAATAATCGACGATGCCGTCATCCGGGATCGGGAAATACGCCTCGAGCGTGGCCATCACGCCGGCAACCCCCATCGCGCGGTAGGCCATGGCCTGCCCGGTGGCCGCGGCGGTGGTGGTGGCGGCGACGCCGGCGATCACCGGCACCCGGCCGCGCGCGGCGGCGACCACGGTTTCGACCACATCGGCCCGCCGGCGCGCGTCGAGATAGGCGAACTCGCCGGTTGAGCCAAGTGCTGTAAGCCCATGCACCCCTTGGTCGATCAGGTGCTCGACCAGGGCCGAAAGCACCGGGCGGTCGATCTCGCCGGCCGCGTCGACCGGCGAGACCAGATAGGGGATCACGCCCGAAAAGCCGTCCTGCGCCACCATGTCCC
>JAVVFE010000007.1:0-22167 GCA_032251175.1 Thermohalobaculum sp. | reverse complement strand
CGAGGTGCGCCGCGGCGCCGCCAGCGTCGACCCGATGCCGTTCTTCTGAAGCCGTCACCGCCCCCGCGCGCCCCACGTCCCGCGGCGCGCGCGAGGGGCGGCGCGCGATCGGCGGTCCGGTGGCGTGGATCGTCAGCGCCCGCACACCGGAGGGCGGGGGCGGCGCCGGGATACGTCGTCAGCCGGCGATCCGCACACCCTCGCGCCCGGCGAGGTCCTGCACGAACTGCCAGGCCACTCGGCCCGACATGGCGCCGCGCGACTGGCGCCATTCGACCGCCTCGGCGCGCAGGCGCGCATCGTCGATGGCGATGCCGAAATGGTCGCAATAGCCGCGGATCATCGCCAGGAACTCGTCCTGCGTGCAGGGGTGGAAGCCCAGCCACAGGCCGAATCGGTCCGACAGCGAGACCTTCTCCTCGGTCGCCTCGGACGGGTTGATGGCGGTCGACCGCTCGTTCTCGATCATGTCGCGCGGCATCAGGTGGCGCCGGTTCGATGTGGCGTAGAACAGCACATTGTCGGGCCGCCCGGCGATGCCGCCATCGAGCACTGCCTTCAGCGACTTGTAGTGGCTGTCGTCCTTGTCGAACGAGAGGTCGTCGCAGAACACCAGGAAGCGCAGCTCGGTGCCGCGCAGCAGGTCGAGTAGCCGCCCGATGGTGGGGATGTCCTCGCGGTGGATCTCGATCAGGCGCAGCGTGCCGGTCTCGGCATTGGCACGCGCGTGGGCAGCCTTGACCAGTGACGACTTGCCCATGCCGCGCGATCCCCACAGCAGCGCGTTGTTCGCGGGCAGGCCGCGGGCAAAGCGCCGCGTGTTGTCCATCAGCGTGTCGCGCGCCCGGTCGATGCCGATAAGTAGGTCCATCTCGACCCGATTGACCCGCGGCACCGGCAGCAGGCGGTCGGAATCCGCGGCCCAGACGAAGGCATCCGACGCCACGAAGTCAGGCGCCGGCGCCGGCGGCGGGGCGATGCGTTCGAGCGCCTCGGCGATGCGGGCGAGCAGGAGGGCCGTCCCGGTCACGGACGGGGTCCCGGCACGGGCTCGATCTCGCGGCCGTCGGCCTCGTCGTCCTCCTCGGCCCAGTCGTCGCCGGCCTCTGATCGCTTCTTCTTCTCGTTCATCCGGATGAGATGGATCGAGATCTCGTAGAGCAGGTAGACCGCCGAGCCGAGTCCGATCTGGCTGATCACATCAGGCGGCGTGAGGACGGCGGCGATAACGGCGATACCCACAATCGCATACTTGCGCTTGGCCGCGAGCGTGTCGGCGGTCACCAGCCCCGCCCGCCCCATCAGGGTCAGCAGGACCGGAAGCTGGAAGCAGACGCCGAAGGCGATGATGAATGTCATCGAGAGCGACAGATACTCGTTCACCTTGCCCAGGAACTCGATATGCGTGGCCCCCGACCCTTCGCCCGGAACCTGGAAGTTCAGGAAGAAGTCGATGGCAAGCGGCATGATCAGGAAATAGACGAAGCTGCCGCCGGCGATGAACAGGATCGGCGTCGCCAGCAGGAAGGGCAGGAAGGCTTTCTGCTCGGACTTGTAGAGCCCGGGCGCCACGAAGCGCCACAACTGGCTGGCGATGACCGGGAAGGCGAGGCAGAAGCCGCCGAACAGCGCGAGCTTGATATAGGTGAAGAACGCCTCGTGCAGCGCCGTGAAGATCAGCCCGCACCTCTGGCCGCGATCTTCCAGCGCGTTGCACAGCGGCAGCGTCAGGATCGTGTAGATGTCCTCGGCGAAGATCCAGCAGATCACGAAACCCACGGCGAGGCCCGCCAGCGACCACATCAGCCGCGTGCGCAGCTCGATCAGGTGCTCGATGAGCGGGGCCGAGCTGTCCTCGATATGTTTTTCGATCATCTGGATCCGGTCTCAGGCGTCGCCGGTGCCGGTCGGGCGCGGGGCCGGCGTGGCCTCGGGGGCGGGCGTCGCTGCGGGTTCAGGCGCGGCGGCTGCGGGCGCGGCCGGCGCCGCGGGCTTTGCCGACGAGCCGAGGCTCGCCCCGCTGCGGCGCGCCTGCTCGGCGAAATCGACCTGCTTCAGGCTGTCGAGGTCGCGCTTGGCGTCGCGCAGTTCCTTGAGCGCGCCGATATCGGCCTCGCGCGCCGCATCCTCCATCGAGCGTTGGAACTCGCGGGCAACGGATCTCGCCTTGCCGACATACTGCCCGATCGTGCGCAACAGGCCCGGAAGTTCCTTCGGGCCGACGACGATCAAGGCCAGCATGCCGACGACGAGAAGCTCGCTCCAGCCGATGTCGAACATGGGGCGTGCGCTCCCTTTCGCGGATCAGGCGTTGTCCTTGCCCTGTTCCGCCTTCGAGGGGGTCACGTCGATGGTCTGGTCGTGCCGCTCGGCGACCTTCGGGGCCTCGTCCGGATCCTCGGCCATGCCCTTCTTGAAGCTCTTGATGCCCTTGGCCATGTCGCCCATCAGCTCGGAAATCTTCCCGCGGCCGAAAAGCAGGACCAGAAGCAGCACCACGATCAGGATTTGCCAGACGCTGAGGCCCATGAAGTCCGTCTCCCTGTGACTGCCGCGCGCTGCCCTCTGGCGCGCGCGGACCCTCGGTTCCGCACACACATATTCGCTCGGGGTTCCGGTTGAAAGACCTGATTTGCAAAGGCCCGGCGATCGGGCGCGCACCGCCGTGCGGCGCCGCGCCGGCGCCTATTCGGCGGCGGCGGCGGCGGCGTAGGGAGTCGCCACGCGGCTCTGGCGGGCGCAGGGAAAGACGAAGCAGCGTTCGCGCCGCATCGACAGCCATACCGGCGTGCCGGCCTCGGGCAGCCAGGCATGCGGAACGGTCGCGCGCAGCACCTGGCCGTCGTGGTCCATCGCGACCTCGATCAGGCTCAGCGCCCCCACGAAGCGCGCGCGCACCACGCGGCCATGGGCGGCGAGCCCGTCCTCCGGCGTCAGCGCCGGCTCGCGCCCGGTGTCGGTGGTGATCTTCAGGTGCTGCGGGCGCACGATGATCTCGACATCGGCGCCATCGACCAGCCCGGGCGTCAGGAACAGGCCGAAGGGCGTGTCGGTCTGGCGCGCATTGACGACGCCGTGGATGATGTTGAGGTCCGAGAAGAACGCGGCCGCCGCCCGGTCCCGGGGATAGTTGTAGATGTGATAGGCGGCGCCGATCTGCACGATCCGCCCGGCCCGCATCAGCGCGATGCGGTCGGACATGCGCATCGCCTCGTCCGGGTCGTGGGTGACCAGCAGGACGCCGGCGCCCTCCTCCTTCAGGATCGACAGCGTCTCGTCGCGCACCTCGTCGCGCAGCCGGTTGTCGAGGCCGGAAAAGGGCTCGTCCATCAGCATCACCCGCGGCCGCGGCGCCAGCGCGCGGGCCAGCGCCACCCGCTGCTGCTCGCCGCCGGAAAGCTGATGGGGGTATTTGTGCGCATAGCCGGTCAGGCCGACCCGGCGCAGATAATCGGCGACGGTCGCCGCGCGCTCGGCCGCGCCCACGCCGCGGCGCAGGCCGAAGCCCACGTTCTCGGCCACCGTCAGGTGCGGGAACAGCGCGAAATCCTGGAACATCAGCCCGACCGAGCGCGCCTCGGGCGGCGCGTGCACCCGCTCGTCCGACACCACGCGGCCATCGACCAGCACGCGCCCGGCGCTCTGGCGCTCGACGCCGGCGGCGACGCGCAGCGTGGTCGACTTGCCGCAGCCCGACGGGCCCAGCAGGCACACCAGCTCGCCCGCGCCGACCTCGAGCGAGAGATCCTCGACCGCCGGCACACCGTCGAAGCTCACCGAGACATGCTCGAGCGCGAGGCGCGGCGCGGGCCGGCCACCTTCGACGACGCGGATTAGGGTCTTCTCGACCGTCATGTCTTTCCGAGCGAATTGGTCAGGCTACCTGCCTCGACAGGTAACAAGCCGCTCCGCCCCTGACAAGCCCCGCGGCCCGTGGCGGGACAGTCGGGCGCAGTCGCGCGCCCTTCGCCCTTCACCTTGGCGCGCGGCCGGGCTATACCGCGCGCCATGCGTGACCATGGATCCAATGCCCCCGTCCTGCCGCCCGAGATCGACCGGCGGCGCACCTTCGCCATCATCTCGCATCCCGATGCGGGCAAGACGACGCTGACCGAAAAGCTACTGCTGTTCGGCGGCGCGATCCAGATGGCCGGCCAGGTGCGCGCCAAGGGCGAGGCGCGGCGCACGCGGTCGGACTTCATGAAGCTCGAGCAGGAGCGGGGCATCTCGGTCTCGGCCTCGGCCATGTCGTTCGAATACGGCAAGAACTGGTTCAACCTGGTCGACACTCCGGGCCACGAGGATTTCTCCGAGGACACCTACCGCACGCTCACTGCGGTCGATGCCGCCATCATGGTGATCGACGGCGCCAAGGGGGTCGAGAGCCAGACCCGCAAGCTGTTCGAGGTCTGCCGCCTGCGCGACCTGCCGATCCTGACCTTCTGCAACAAGATGGACCGCGAGAGCCGCGACACCTTCGACATCATCGACGAGATCCAGGAGGCGCTGGCGCTCGACGTCTCACCGGCATCCTGGCCGATCGGGATGGGGCGCGACTTTCTCGGCGCCTACGACCTGATCCACGACCGACTGGAACTGATGGACCGCGCCGACCGCAACAAGCGGGGTGCATCCATCGCGCTCGACGGGCTCGACGACCCGCGGATCGAGGCGCATGTGCCGGCCGCGCAGCTTGCCCGCCTGCGCGAGGAGGTCGAGATGGCGCGCGCACTGCTGCCCGCCTTCGACCGCCAAAGCTTCCTCGAGGGCCACATGACGCCGATCTGGTTCGGCTCGGCCATCAACTCCTTCGGCGTCAAGGAACTGATGGACGGCATCGCCGAGAACGCCCCCCCGCCGCAGCCGCGCCGCACCGCGACGCGCGAGGTCGCGGCCGACGAGCCCAAGGTCACCGGCTTCGTGTTCAAGGTGCAGGCCAACATGGACCCCAGGCACCGCGACCGCGTCGCCTTCGTGCGGCTGTGCAGCGGCCACTTCGTGCGCGGCATGAAGCTGCACCATGTCCGCGCCGGCAAGCCGATGGCGATCTCGAACCCGGTGCTGTTCCTCGCCTCGGAACGCGAACTGGCCGAGGACGCCTGGGCCGGCGACATCATCGGCATCCCCAACCACGGCCAGTTGCGCATCGGCGACGCGCTGACCGAGGGCGAGGACTTGCGATTCACCGGCATCCCCGCCTTCGCGCCCGAACTGCTTCAGGCGGTGCGCGCGGGTGACCCGATGAAGGCCAAGCATCTCGACAAGGCGCTGACCCAATTCGCCGAGGAAGGGGCCGCCAAGCTGTTCAAGCCGGCGATCGGCTCGGGCTGGATCGTCGGTGTCGTGGGCTCGCTGCAATTCGACGTGCTGGCCAGCCGGATCGAGACCGAATACGGCCTGCCGGTGCGCTTCGAGCAGACGCAGTTCACCTCGGCGCGCTGGGTCTCGGGCCCCGAGGACCGGATCGAGGCCTTCATCAAGGCCAACCGCGGCCACATGGCGACCGACCACGACGGCGACCCGGTCTACATGACCCGCCTGCAATGGGACATCGACCGGGTGGTGCGCGACTGGCCCGAACTGACGCTGAGCGCGACCAAGGAAATGCATGTCTGAGCCGGGGGCAGCGCCTGGCCTGCCATGAAATCGTCCCAGAATGATGCTTGTCTGCCCGATGGGGCAGCATGACGGGCAGGCGCAGATGTTTCTCGACACGGTGATCGACCAGACGACGACGCGCTGGACGGCGGTGGCCCTGCCGGGCCAGCGGATTTTCTGGCTCTACCTGATCGCCGCCTTCGTGATCGCGACGGCCACATACCTGTGGTTCGGCGCCCGCGAGGCCGACGCCGCCCGGCCCGACGGGGTCAGGAAGGGCCTGTGGGGCTACATCTTCGACCGCGAGGTCTGGCTGCACCGCTCGGCGCGGCAGGATTACGTCTATTTCTTCGCGAACGGCCTGATCTATGCCGGGATCATCTCGCAGCTTCTGATCACGGCGCATTTCATGTTCGGCGTCTTCGGCGTGACGCTCGACGCCGCCTTCGGGCCGCGCGAGACGCCGCTGTTCGCCGCCACGCCGCTCAACGCGCTGGTCTACACGCTGGTCGCGGTCATGGCGGCCGACTTCGCCGTGTTCATCACCCACTACCTGCAGCACCGCATCGGCGTCTTGTGGCAGTTCCATCAGGTGCACCATTCGGCCGAGGTGCTGACCCCGGTCACGGTCTACCGGATGCACCCGGTCGATCTGTTCTTCACCGGCATCGTCAGCGCCGCCTGCGTGGCGCTGGCGCTTGCCGGCTATGTCCATCTGACCGGCGAGGCGCCGCGCGAGACCAACATCGCGGGCGTGAACATCGTGCTCTTTGTCTTCTATCTGGTGGGCTACAACCTGCGCCACTCGCATATCTGGCTGGGCTATCCGCGCTGGCTCAGCTACATCCTGATCAGCCCGGCTCAGCACCAGACGCACCATTCCGTCGAGGAGAAGCACTTCGACCGGAATTTCGGGCTGATCTTTGCGTTCTGGGACTGGATGTTTGGGACGCTTTATGTGCCCAGGGGCTATGAGAAGCTCAGCTTCGGCATCACGCGGGCGCAGCCCAACCCCTTCGGCTCGGTGCGCGAGCTGTATCTCAAGCCCTTTGCCAACGCCTGGGAGATCATCGCCCCGCCCGCAGGCGGGCGGCGGCGGCGGATCGTCATGGCGGCGTCGGTCGGCCTTGCCGTGGCCGGCTACGCGCTGATCCATCAGGCCCAGCGCACGGTGCTCGCGGCCGGCGCGGCCCTGCCCAGCCTGCATCTCGAGGACCTGACCTGGACCGAGATCGCCCGCGCCCAGGCGCGCGGCTTCGACACCGTGATCATCCCGACCGGCGGGACCGAGCAGAACGGTCCGCATGTGATCCTGGGCAAGCACAACTACATCATGCGCGAGACCTCGGCGCGCATCGCGCAGGCGCTGGGCCGCACGCTGGTCGCTCCGGTGCTGAGCTATGTCCCCGAAGGCGATGCCGCGACGCGCGCGGGCCACATGGCCTTCCCCGGCACGCTCAGCCTGCCCGAGCCGCTGTTTGCCGCCGTGCTCGAGGCCGCAGCCGAAAGCTACCGCGCGCATGGTTTCCGCAACATCCTGCTGATCGGCGACAGCGGCGGCAATCAGGCGGCCCAGGCCGACATTGCCGCGCGCCTGACCCGCGCGTGGCAGGGGACCGGCGCGCGGGTGTTCCAGATCGGCGACTACTACGCTGCAAACGGTCAGGTCGACTGGCTGCTCGGCCAGGGCTACAGCGCGGGCGAAATCGGCAGCCATGCCGGCATTCGCGACACGTCCGAGCTGGTCGCGGTCCACCCTGCGGGGGTGCGCCAGCGCCCCGTGGCGCCGCCCGATGGCGCCGAGCCGGGCTACAGCGGCGCCCCCTCGGTCGCGAGCCGGGAGATCGGCGAACAGATGCTGACCCTCAAGGTCGAGGCGGCGCTGCGGCAGATCCGGGCGCTGGGGCTTCGGGTCGATGGCCCTGCCCCCGGCGCGGACGGCCGCGGCCTGGGCGCAACGGCGCTGAACTGATACCAGCTTGCATTGATCGGAACCGATCGTTGGGATTTCCGCTGCCCCGGGCTTGACCCGGGGCAGCGCAGTCGGGACGGCATGCGTCGGACTCAAGGAAAACTGGTATGAGCGGGTCCCGGTCGGATGGCCGGGCGCCGGCCACGGTGGGCGCGCTGCCTCAGACCGAGACGATGGCCCCGCCCTCGAGCCGCACGATACGGTCCATCTGCGCCGCCAGCTCGTAATTGTGCGTGGCGATCACCGCCGACAGGCCGGTCTCGCGCACCACCTCCATCAGCATCGCGAACACCCGGCCCGAGGTCTCGGGGTCCAGATTGCCGGTGGGCTCGTCCGCCAGCAGCAGCGCCGGCTGGTTGGCAAGAGCCCGGCACAGCGCGACGCGCTGCTGCTCGCCACCTGAGAGTTCCGCCGGGCGGTGGGTCATCCGCTCGCCCAGACCCACGCGCGTGAGCAGCGCCGCACTGCGCGCCCGGGCAGCAGTTCGGCCGGCGCCGGCGGCAAGCTGGGGGATGGTGACGTTCTCCTCGGCCGAGAACTCCGGCAGCAGGTGGTGGAACTGGTAGACGAAGCCGATCAGCCGCCGCCGCGCCCCGGTCCGGCCGCGGTCGTCCAGCGTCGAGACCGGCGCACCGGCGATGCTGACCGTGCCGCCGGTGGGCGTGTCGAGCAGCCCCGCGATCTGCAAGAGCGTCGACTTCCCCGCGCCCGAGGGGGCGACGAGGGCCACGATCTCGCCGCGCGCGACGCTGAGTTCGGCGCCCCTCAACACCTCGATCACCCGCGGTCCCTGCCGAAAGGTGCGGGTGATGCCATCGAGCCGCAGGACCGCGTCACTCATAGCGCAGCGCCTCGACCGGATCGAGCCGTGCGGCCCGCCAGGCCGGATACCAGGTGGCAAGGAAGCTGAGCGACAGCGCCAGCACCGTGGTCATCACGACGTCCGAGAGCACCATCACCGCCGGCACCCGGGTCAGCATCCGGATCTCAGGATCCCAGACCGAAGTACCAAGGATGGTTTCGACGGCGTGCTGGATCTCGGAGATGTTGTGCGTGAACACCACCCCCAGCAGAACCCCCAGCACGGTGCCGACCACGCCGATCGACGCGCCGCAGATGAAGAAGATGCGCAGCACCGCCCCCTTCGGCAGCCCGATGGTGCGCAGGATGCCGATGTCGCGCCCCTTGTCCTTCACCAGCATGATGAGGCCTGAGATGATGTTGAGCGCGGCCACCAGGATGATGAGCGCGAGGATCAGGAACATCACGTTGCGCTCGACATCGAGCGCCGACAGGAACCCCGAATTCGCCCGCTTCCAGTTCCACAGATACCCCGACGTGCCGATCGCGGGCGTCAGCGTCACGCCGATGCGCTCGACCTCGTCGGGCTTTGTCACCATCACCTCGATGGCGTCGACCCGGCCGTCCATCCTGAAAAACGCCTGCGCCTCGGCGAGCGGCATGAACACGAAGGCGCGGTCGTATTCCGACATGCCGATGCGAAAGACATAGACGATGTCATAGCTTTTCACCCGCGGCGCCACGCCAAAGGGCGTGGTCAGGCCGCGCGGGCTGATCAGCGTGATCTTGTCGCCCACCCCGAGGCGCAGGCGCTGCGCCAGCCCAGCGCCGATGGCGACGCCGCGCTCGAACTCGGCGAGGCTGCCCTGCGCTTCCTCGGGCGCGGCCACGGCATCGAGCGTGGCGAGATCCTCGGCCCGCATCGCCCGGATCAGGGCGCCGGAATTGCCGGCATTCGACGACGCCATCACCTGGCGCTCGAGGATCGGCGCAGCCCGGGTGACCTCGGCGGCCTCGCGCAGCCGCGCGACCATGGCATCGTAGTCAGCGATCCCGCCCGGATCGGACGACAGCACCGAGATATGCGGTTGAGCGCCGAGGATGCGGCCCACCAATTCGGTGCGAAAGCCGTTCATCACCGACATGACGATGATCAGCGTCGCCACCCCCAGCATGATGCCAACCAGGCTGAAGCCCGCGATCACTGAAATCGCGCCCTCCGAGCGGCGGGCGCGCAGGTAGCGCCCGGCGACCATCCATTCGAGGCGCGAGAAGGCCCCGCTATAGTCGCCTGCCGCCATGCGCTCAGAGCCCCGTATAGATCGCCCGCACCTTCGCCACCGCGGCCTCGGGCGTCAGTTCCTCGGACGCGCCGGTGCGCCGGCACGCCAGCTCGACCACGCCCGCCTTCAGCCCGCGCGGCCCCACGGTCAGACGCCACGGCAGGCCGATCAGTTCCATCGTGGCGAACTTGGCCCCCGCCCGCTCGTCGGTGTCGTCGTAGAGCACCGTCAGCCCCGCGGCCTTGAGCTTGCCGTAGAGGTCCTCGCAGGCGGCATCGACGCCTGCGTCGCCCTGCTTGAGGTTGACGAGACCGACCGCGAAGGGGGTCACGCTCTCGGGCCAGATGATGCCCTTCTCGTCGTGGTTCGCCTCGATCAGCGCGCCGACCAGGCGGCTCACGCCGATGCCGTAGCTGCCGCCATGGACCGGCACCTTGTCGCCCTCGGGCGTGGTCACCAGGGCCTGCAAGGGCTCGGAATACTTGGTGCCGAAATAGAAGATGTGGCCGACCTCGATGCCGCGGGCCTCGACCCGGCGGCCCTCGGGCACCATCGCGTGGAACAGCGCTTCGTCATGGGTGTCGTCGGTGCGGGCATAGGGTGCGGTCCAGCGGTCGAAGATATCCTGAAGCTGCGCACGGTCGTCGAAGTCGATGGCGCTGTCGCCGAGGCTCAGGTCCACCACCGTGCGGTCGAGGAACACGCCCGACTCGCCGGTCTCGGCCAGGATCAGGAACTCGTGCGCATGGTCGCCGCCGATCGGGCCGGATTCGGCCTTCATCGGCACGGCCTTCAGCTCCATCCGCTCGAAGGTGCGCAGATAGGCCGCCATCATCTGGTTGTAGGAATGGATCGCCGCCGCGTGGTCGAGGTCGAAGGAATAGCCGTCCTTCATCAGGAACTCGCGCCCGCGCATCACGCCGAAGCGGGGGCGGACCTCGTCGCGGAATTTCCACTGGATATGATACAGCATCTTCGGGACGTCGCGGTAGGAGCCGCAATAGGCCTTGAAAATCTCAGTGATCATTTCCTCGTTGGTCGGACCATACAGCATGTCGCGCTCATGGCGGTCCTTGATGCGCAGCATCTCGGGGCCATAGGCGTCGTAGCGGCCCGACTGGCGCCACAGGTCGGCAGGCTGGATCGTGGGCATCAGCACCGGGATCGCGCCGGCCCGCTGCTGTTCCTCATGCACGATCTGCTCGATCCGGCGCAGCACGGCATAGCCCAGCGGCAGCCACGAATAGATCCCCGCCGACGCCTGCCGCACCATGCCGGCGCGCAGCATCAGGCGGTGCGAGACGATCTGCGCCTCGGCCGGGGTTTCCTTGAGGACGGGCAGGAAATAGCGGGTCAGGCGCATGCGTCACTCTCTCGAAGCTGCCGCGGCCAGAGCGCCCGGCGGATCGGGCCGAGGTGTAGGGGCAAAGCCTGCCGCTGGCAAGCGACGCAGGCGCCGCGGCGGCCGGCGCGGACGTACCGCCTCCCGGTTGCGCCGATGCGCGCGCCGGCAGCGGCCCGCGGATACCCAGGGGGGTGACAGGACGTCGCAGGCGCTGTATGCATGTGCGCAAGAAACGTTCGAGGCCGACTGAGTCCGGTCCGGGTCTAAGGGAGGAGCGGCCTGCCATCCGGCGGGCCGTTCTGATTCAGTGCCCGCCCATTTCAGCACTCGCCTATGGGCGCCCGTGCGGCGCGTCAGCCGCTGACCAGACGTCCCTCGGCACCCAGCGCCCGTGCAAACTGAACCAGGCGGCGCTCGATCTCTTCGCCATGCAGCTCGGCGCTGGCACCGCCAAGGCGCAGCAGGATCTGCCCCGCGGCACGGTCCATGCTGACATCCTCCAGCACCCCGGGCGTGCCGGCTGCGATCTCGATGCCCAGCCGCAGCGCAAGCCCGATCTGCTCGGCGCGCTCGCGCTCGGCCTCCGAAATCAGGCGCATCGCGTCGATCCCGGCCAGCGTCTTGCGCCCGCGCTTGTGGCGATAGGACAGCGCAGCGCCCAGGATCACGCGGGCGCGGTGGCCGATATCGCTGACCGACACGCGCGTCACCGTCTCCCAGCAGCCCTGCACGCGATAGTCGGGATGCGTGCGCCAGTTCACGTCCGCCAGATGCCCGGCCGCGCGGATCAGCCGCTCCTCGGCGACATCGGCGGGGGGCAGAACCCGCAGCACCCAGGCGCCCAGCTCGGCGCCGAAGCCGGGGGCGCGGGCGCGGCGCTGCTCCTGGTCGATGCAGCCGGCGATCAGCGGGTCCTGCCGGCGCAAGAGCGGCGGCATGTTCTCGAGGCACACCCCCTCGCGCAGCCCGAAGGCCGACACCACCACCTCGCGCGGCGCAAGGGTGGCCACCAGCGCGCCCAGCAGCTCGCCCGCATGCGACAGGACCGGCGCGCGCGACTGCGACACGCCGGCAAAGGCGGCCAGCGCCTCGGGCGAGGCCGCCGCCGCCCAGGCCGCGAGGTCGGCGGCCTCGTCGGGGCAGATGGTGTATTCGTGCAGCACCTTCATCGGATAGGCGCTGCGGTCCATCTGCAACCGCGCCAGCGCCCGCCACGAGCCGCCGACCAGATACATCCGGTGACCATGCGCCCGCAGCGCGGGGTCGAGCGCGCCGAGGTGGCGGGCGATCTCGGCCGCCACGTCGCCGCCCTTCGCCGCGATCCCGGCGAGCCGCAGCGGCCCGAGCGGGGTCGTCACCCCGGGCCCGACGCGCCCGCCGGCCACGGCGCACAGCTCCATCGACGCGCCGCCCAGGTCGACCACGATCCCCGCCGCCCCCGGGTTGCCGAACAGCACCCCCTGCGCCGCCAGCCGCGCCTCGTCGCCACCGCTGGCGACGATCAGGCGGATGCCGGTCTCGCGCTCGACCCGGGCGCGGAACTCGGGGCCGTCGGCAGCCTCGCGGATCGCCGCGGTCGCCACCCCCTGCAACGCGGCGACGTCGAGGTGATCGGCCAGCGCCGCAAATCGCCTCAGCGCCGCCAGCGCCCGCGTCACCCCTTCGGGATTGAGCCGGCCAGTATCGGTCAGCCGTGCGCCCAGCGCACACATCACTTTCTCGTTGTGGATCACCGCCGGGCTGCGCTGCCCGCCCTCGAACACCACCAGGCGCACGCTGTTCGAGCCTGCGTCGATCACGCCGATGCGGCCCTCGGCCGCCGTGCCCGGTCGCGCGAACGAACGCGCGCGGACGCCGAAGAAATCGCTCTGGGTGTCGGCAGCACCATGGGCGCGCACGTCCCTCTGGCCGGGCGAAGGTTGTATCGTGGGCGTCACGAAACCTCTCGGGTCAGGCGGCGGGGTTGCAGTCGCGGGTCAGCCGGGGCGCGTCTTCGGCGCCGCTACGCCCCCGCCCCGAGAGCGAGGGATACTTCATGAAGAACTCGTGGCAACTGAAAAGTGCCTCGCCCGGCGCGGCCATCGCGCGCAGGTAGCGCCCGTCCGGCATCAGCACCCAGCTTTGCGCCTCGTCGCGCAGGTTCGCGGCCATCACCTGGTCGAGGATCTGGGCGTGGACCGTGGGGTTGTCGATCTCGACCAGCGTCTCGACCCGGCGGTTCAGGTTGCGCCCCATCCAGTCGGCCGACGAGATGAACACCCGCGCCTGCGGCGAGGGCAATGCCTGCCCGTTGCCGAAGCAGGCGATGCGGCTGTGTTCGAGAAAGCGCCCGACGATCGATTTCACGCGGATGTTCTCGGACAGGCCCGGGATGCCGGGCCTCAGCCCGCAGATGCCGCGGATCACAAGGTCGATCTTCACCCCCGCCCGGCTCGCGGCATAGAGCGCGTCGATCACCTCGTCCTCGATCAGGCTGTTCATCTTGGCCCAGACATGGCCGGGGCGCCCGGCGCGCGCATGCGTGGCCTCGGCCGCGATACAGTCGAGCAGCGTGCGCTTGAGCGTGAGCGGCGCGAGCTGCACCTTCTCCAGCCCCCGCGGCTCGGCATAGCCGGTGGTGAAGTTGAAGATCTTAGCGGCATCGCGCCCATGCGCGGGCGAGCAGGTAAAAAGCGATAGGTCGGTATAGATCTTGGCCGTGATCGGGTGGTAGTTGCCGGTCCCGAAATGGGTGTAGGTGACCAGTTCGCCGCCCTCGCGCCGCACCACGGTCGAGATCTTGGCGTGGGTCTTGAGGTCCACGAAGCCGAACACCACCTGCGCCCCCGCCCGTTCCAGCGCCCGGGCCTGGCGGATGTTGGCGGCCTCGTCGAAGCGCGCCTTCAGCTCGACCAACGCGGTCACCGACTTGCCGTCCTCGGCCGCCTCGCACAGCGCCTGCACGATCGGGCTGTCCTTCGATGTGCGGTAGAGGGTCTGCTTGATCGCCAGCACGTTGGGGTCGCGCGCGGCCTGTTGCAGGAACTGCACCACGATCTCGAAGCTCTCGTAGGGGTGGTGCAGCAGCATGTCCTTCTGGCGGATGGCGGCGAAGATGTCGCCGTCATGGTCGCGCACCCGTTCCGGCAGGCGCGGCTGGTAGGGCGGCCAGCGCAGGTCGGGGCGGTCGTCGACCACCAGCTCGGCCAGATCGGCGATGCCGACCACGCCCTCGACGCTGATCGCCTCGTCGGGCGAGACGCCCAGTTCGTCGACGATCAGGCGGCGCAGCGCCTCGGGCGCCTCGGACGAGATCTTCAGCCGGATCACGTCGCCGCGGCGGCGGCGCTTCAGCGCGGTCTCGAACTCGCGCATCAGATCCTCGGCCTCCTCCTCGATCTCGAGGTCGCTGTCGCGCAGCACGCGGAAGATGCAGTGGCCCTCGGCCTCGTAGCCCGGGAACAGCTCGTCCTGGAACAGCGCCACCAGCTTTTCCAGCGGCAGGAAGCGGATCTCGCCATTCGGCCCGTCGGCCAGGCGCAGATACCGCTTGAGCTGGGGCGGCACCGGGATCAGCGCGTTCAGCGGCTCGCGGTCGCGGGTGCGCACAAGTTGCAGCGCCACCGCAAGCCCGCCGTTCGGGATGAAGGGAAACGGGTGCGCGGGGTCGATCGCCAGCGGGCTGAGGATCGGAAAGACCTGCGCGAGGAAATGCTCGGCCAGCCGCTCGCGGTCCTCGGCGGTCAACTGGTGGCGCCGCAGCACATGGATACCCGCCGCGGCGAGCAGCGGTTGCAGCGCGCCCCAGGTGCGCTGCTGGGCGACCAGAAGCCGCACCGCGTCGGCGTCGATCAGGTCGAGTTGCTGGGCCGGCGTGCGGCCATCCAGCGAGCGGATCTCGACCCCCGCCCGCTTCTGCGCGCGCAGGCCGGCGACGCGCACGGTGTAGAACTCGTCGAGATTGTTGCCCGAGATCGACAGGAACCGGATGCGTTCCAGCAGCGGCTGGCGCGGGTTGTCGGCTTCTTCCAGAACCCGCCAGTTGAAGGCCAGCCACGACAGCTCGCGGTTCTGGAACCGCTCGGGCGCGGCGGCGTCGAGCCCGATGCAATGCTCCGCCGGGATCGCGGTCTCGGCCGTGTTCAGAAAATCCGCGCGCATCGTCAACCGTCTCCCGGGGTCGGGCTGCCGTTGCCGTCATCGGCAGGCTGGCCCAGATAGTCCGCGGCAAGGCGCCGGGTGATCCGCCGCCGCTCGCCCAGCGACAGCGCGTCGAGCCCTGCCACGACGCGCTCGGCCGCGGCGAACGAGCGGTCGATGCGCTCCACCAGATACGTCACGACTTCGGGCCCCACCGGCAACTGCCTGTCGGCGAACAGCTTGACCAGAATCGATGACAGAAATGCGTCGTCGGGCGCGGCGATCCGTGCCACCGGCAATGCCTGCAGCCGCGAGGCAAGATCGGGGGTGGCGATCGCCCACGCCGCCGGTGGCGTGCGGCCGGTCAGCAGCAGCCGCCCGCCCTCGGCCGCCATCAGGTTCATCAGGTGGAACAGCGCCCCTTCGGCCGCGCGCCGCGCATCGCCCGGCAGCGCCGCCAGGCGGTCCGCGTCCTCGACCACCGCCGCGCCATGGGCCACCAGCCGCGGCACGTCGCCGGCGCCGAGCCCGGCCGCATCGGCCGCGACGGCGCCGCTCTCGGCCATCCAGACATGCGCCAGATGGGTCTTGCCGGCACTTTCGGGCCCGATCAGCGCCAGCCGCCCGCCGGGCCAATCGGGCCAGGCATCTACCAGCGCGACGGCGGCGGCGTTGGCCGCGGAAACCAGAAAATCGCCCCGCCCCAGCGCCGGGCGCGGCACAAGATCGAGCACCATCTGCCGGGCCGCGGCGCTCATTTCCCGCCCTCGCCGGCCTGCCCGCCCTCGCCGGCCTGCCCGCCCTCGCCGGCCTGCGCAAGGCCAAGCGCGCGGGCCTCGGCCTCCTGCCACTCGACGCTGCCCTGATACAGCCGTCCGGTCTTGTATTGCCCGACCAGGAAGCGCACCAGAACCCCGATCCCCGCCGCCGCCGGCACGGCGATCAACATCCCCGCAAACCCCATCAGCGAACCGAACGCCGACAGCGCGAACATCAGCCAGACCGGGTGCAGCTTGACATGCCCGCCGACCAGCCGGGGGGTGAGAAAATTCCCCTCGACCGCCTGCCCGGCGGCGAAGATCGCGCCGACCGCGGCGACCAGGTGCCACTCGCCCCAGAATTGCGCCAGCGCGATCCCGATCGAGATCACCCCGCCCAGGATCGAGCCCACGAAGGGAATGAAGCTGATCAGCCCCGCGAATGCCCCCACCAGCAGCCCGAACTGCAGGCCGACCACGCTGAGCGCCAGCGCGTAGAAGGTGCCGAGGATAACGCAGACCGTCACCTGCCCCCGCACGAACCCCGCCAGCACGTCGTCGAGTTCGCCCGCCAGCCGGCGGATCATGGCGCGGTGCTGGCGCGGCGCGATATCGTCCAGGTGCCCGACGATCCGGTCCCAGTCGAACAGCAGGTAGAAGGCCACCACCGGCGTGATGAACAGCACCAGCACGAAATCGATGACCGCGAACCCGCCCGACAGGATCTTCTGGATGACCGAGACGCTCCAGCCTTCGACCCGGCCGCGCAGACCCTCGAGCCCGCGGCGCAGCACGCTGTCCGCCTCGGCCAGTTGCGGCAGCGTCGAGCCCAGGAACAGCCGCGCGCGCTCGACATAGCCGGGGGCGCTCTCGATCACGACGCGAACCTGCTCGACCAGCGCGGGCACGATCAGCAGCACCGCCAGCGCCGCGAAGCCCAGCGCCGCGAGGGTGATCACCACGGTCGCCAGCAGGCGGCTCAGCCCCAGCCGCTCCAGCCGGTCGGCCAGCGGGTCGGTCAGATAGGCGACCGCGGCGCCGAGCATGAAGGGCAGCAGCGCATCCGCCAGCAGCCATAACGCGAGGCACAGCGCGATCAGCCCCGCGCCCCACCACTTCAGTTGCTCGCCAACCGTCATCGTCCCCCGCGCAGGCCGCCCGTGCCGCACCGTCTCATCGGGGCATGGTGTGCAGGCGCGCCCCCGGCGCGTCAACCGCGCAAACCGGGCCCGCGCGTCAACCGCGCAAACTGCACCGACCGGCGAAACCGCCGCAGGAGCACACCGGCGCGGCACGCCCGGGGTCGAACGGGGGGTGCGCCGCGTGACCGGCGGCGCCTCAGCCCGCGGGCGGGCTCCCCCCTGCCCCCGGCGGCATGTCGCTGTCGTCCGGAACGTTGCCCGAGCCCGGCGGCAAGGGTTCGGGCGCCCCGACCGCGCCCGGGTCTCGGCCGCCCGGATCGAAGACCGGCGTGCCGGGGGCGAATTGCCCGCCCGGGTCGAGTTTCCCGATCCCCACGGTCGCGCCGACCCGCGCGTGCGCCTCGTCCGACAGGCGGGCGGCAATGGCCTCGCCATCGATCAGCCCGACATAGGCGAGAACGCCGACCACCCCGGCCGCGAGCACCGCCAGTCCCGCCGACAGCGCCATCCAGTCTACCGTAATCGCCCCGCGGCAGTCCCGGCCGAAACGCAGGAACGCGCCCGCCGCATCGGCGATTGCCGGACGCGGCGGGCGGCACGCTGACTGAAACGCATTGCGGCACATCGACTGGCGACCCTCAGCGAACACAACTCGGCGAGGGATGCTGACGCCACGCATCGGGAATCAACCGACTTGAAACGCAAACACGATCCACCCGACCCATGTTCACGGTCGGACAGAAATGTCGCCGAAATATGGCAGGCGCGGCCGCCCCCATTTCCTCGCGTCTTCTTGTTTCAGGGTGGGACAGATCGGGCGGCACGCGGCGCAGCGACCGGGATTCGTGCCGCCGTCAGGTCGCAAACTGCTCGCGAATCAATCGCTCCTCCAGGCCGTGGCCCGGGTCGTAGAGCAGCTTCAATTCGACATCCGGCGCGGTTTCCACATCGACCCGGACGACATGGCGCACCTCGACATGATCGGCCGTGGCCGACACCGGCCGCTTGTCGGGCTCGATGATCTCGAAGCTCACCCGGCTTTCCAGCGGCAGGATCGCCCCCCGCCAGCGCCGCGGCCGGAAGGTCGAGATCGGCGTGAGCGCCAGCAGGCGCGCCCGGATCGGCAGGATCGGCCCGTGCGCCGACAGGTTGTAGGCGGTCGAGCCGGCCGGCGTCGCCACCATGATGCCGTCGCAGATCAGCTCGGGTAACTGCACCACGTCGTCGACGATCACCCGGATCTTGGCCGCCTGACGGGTCTGGCGCAGCAGCGAGACCTCGTTGATCGCAAGCGCCCGGTGGCGGGTGCCGTCATCGCTGATGGCCAGCATCTGAAGCGGGTTGATGATCGCCGTGCCCGCCGCGGCAAGGCGCGCGGGCAGGTCGTCCTCGCCATAGTTGTTCATTAGGAACCCGACGGTACCGCGGTGCATCCCGTAGACCGGGACATGCAGGTCCATCGTCGCGTGCAGCGTCTGCAGCATGAAGCCGTCGCCGCCCAACGCCACGATGACCTCGGCATCCTCTGGCCGGACATGGCCATAGCGATGGCGCAGCGCGCGAAGCGCCGCCTGCGCCTCCTCGGCCGAGCTCGCCATGAATGCAATCCGCGTGATGGCCACCGCCCCGCCCCCTCAGCTTCTGCCCGGACCTTAGCGGCGCCGGGGTGTCCCGGCAATCGGCTGCGGCGGCCGGGCGCCCGCGCCGCGGCACCGCATTTCCACAGAGGGGAAATTTCGTAGTCTTAAGTTTTTCTTTGGCGGCCGACCGTTTGCCGCCGCCTTGCTTTTGTGTAGAAGCGCGCGACATCGTCGGGCTGGCGGGCCGCCTCGCAGCGTGGCAGATGCCGAACGACCACCAGTTTCAAGGAGGCGACCTCATGGACGCGACGACCCGCGACAGCGGCTTTTTCACCGAAGACCTTTCCACCCGCGACCCCGAGCTGTTCGGCTCGATCGCCCATGAGCTGACCCGCCAGCGCGACGAGATCGAACTGATCGCGTCCGAGAACATCGTCAGCCGCGCCGTGATGCAGGCGCAGGGCTCGGTGATGACCAACAAGTATGCCGAAGGCTATCCGGGCCGGCGCTACTATGGCGGCTGCCAGTATGTCGACGTGGCCGAAAGGCTCGCGATCGAGCGGATATGCCGGCTGTTCAACGCGAAGTTCGCCAATGTCCAACCTCATTCGGGGGCGCAGGCGAACCAGGCGGTGTGCCTTGCACTGTTGCAGCCCGGCGACACGATCCTGGGCATGGATCTCGCCTCGGGCGGGCACCTGACGCATGGCGCCAGGGTCAATCAGTCGGGCAAGTGGTTCAACGCCGTGCAGTATGGCGTGACGCGCGACACCAACCTGATCGACTACGACCAGATCGCGGCGCTGGCGGCCCAGCACAAGCCCAGGCTGATCATCGCCGGCGGCTCGGCCATCCCGCGCCAGATCGACTTCAGGCGATTCCGCGAGATCGCCGACAGCGTCGGCGCAATCCTGCATGTCGACATGGCCCATTTCGCCGGGCTGGTGGCGGGCGGGCAGCATCCCAACCCGCTCGACTGGTGCCATGTCGCGACGTCGACCACGCACAAGACCCTGCGCGGGCCGCGCGGCGGCATCATCCTGACCAACGACGAGGAGATCGCGAAGAAGATCAACTCGGCCGTGTTCCCGGGTCTCCAGGGCGGGCCGCTGATGCATGTGATCGCCGCCAAGGCGGTCGCATTCGGCGAGGCGCTGCGCCCCGAATTCCGCGCCTATGCCGCCCAGGTGGTGAAGAACGCCAAGATGCTGGCGAAGACGCTGATGGATGGCGGGCTCGACATCGTCACCGGCGGCACCGACACCCATCTGATGCTGGTCGACCTGCGGCCGAAGAAGGTCACCGGTATCATGGCCGAGAAGGCGCTGGGCCGTGCGCACATCACCTGCAACAAGAACGGCATCCCGTTCGATCCG
This sequence comes from Thermohalobaculum sp., assembly GCA_032251175.1. Classification (GTDB taxonomy): domain Bacteria; phylum Pseudomonadota; class Alphaproteobacteria; order Rhodobacterales; family Rhodobacteraceae; genus Thermohalobaculum. Next base: position 2,193 of record JAVVFE010000007.1, on the reverse strand, counting down.
GAAAAGCCGATGGTGACCTCGGGCATCCGCCTCGGCACCCCCGCCGGCACCACCCGCGGCTTCGGCGAGGCCGAGTTCGCCGAGGTTGGCCGCCTGATCTGCGAGGTCATCGACGGGCTTGCCACGAATGGCGAGGAAGGCAACGGCCGGGTCGAGGAAGCGGTGAAGGCCAAGGTCAAGGCGCTCTGCGGCCGCTTCCCGATCTACGACACGCTCTGAAACGCGACCCCCGGGGGCGGCGCGCAGCACCGCGCCCGCCGCCGGCGCCCGCAGGCTTCAAAGTCCCATCACGCGATCGCGTTTTCCGCGTTATCGCGGTGCCGTGAGAATATCCCCCGAGAACGGGCGCGAGGGGGACGCGGATGTCCACAAGCCACCGGTCAGGTTTCAGTGTCGCATCGCGGCGGGCCGGCATCGCGCCGTTCCTGTTGGCGACAATCCTCTGGCTCACCGCCGCGGGAAGCGGCGTGGCACAGTCGGCGCCCGACGCCACCGGCAGCTTCCCGCAGGTCGAGGCGTTTCGGCTGGGCGGCTTCTACCATGATGCCGGGGTCTTCGGCGACAGCAAGGAAGAAAGCGGCGGTGCAACACTCGAGCTGCGCTTCCGCGAATTCGATTCCGACCTGATGCGCGCGATCGGTGCGCCGAGGCTGCATGTCGGCCTGAACGCGGCCGAGACCACCGCGCTCTACTCCGGCCTCACATGGCTCGCCAATCTCGGCCGGGGGTTCTACGTCTCGGGCGATCTGGGGCTCGCGGTGCATTCGGGCAAGCTCCAGACCAGCCAGTCCGACCGCAAGGAACTGGGCTCGCGCGTCCTGTTCCGGCTGGCCGCGGAGGTCGGCTATGACGTCTCGCCGCGTGTCAGTCTCGGGGTCCGGCTCGATCATATGTCGCATGCGACGTTGCTGGCGGACGAGAACGAGGGGCTCGATACGCTCGGCCTCGTGGCGACCTATCGCTTTTGAAGCGTCAACATTCATGCGATGCAGCAAATCTTGGGCCCCTTCAACTCCACTACACAAGCGATGGGCGCTCGCCTATAGTGCTCGCCTGTCCGGTTGACTGGAGACCCACATGCGCTGTCCGTTCTGCGGCAACACCGAAACCCAGGTGAAGGATTCGCGGCCGGCCGAGGATCATGTCGCGATCCGGCGCCGGCGCAGTTGCCCGGGCTGCGGCGGGCGCTTCACCACCTACGAGCGGGTGCAGCTGCGCGATCTGGTGGTGATCAAGAAGAACGGCCGGCGCGAGGATTTCGACCGCGACAAGCTCGCCCGCTCGATCCGCATCGCGTTGCAAAAACGCCCGATCGAGCCCGACCGCATCGAGCAGATGATCAACGGCATCGTGCGCCGGCTGGAAAGCCTCGGCGACACCGACATCCCCTCGGACACCATCGGCGAGATCGTGATGGAGGCGCTGAGCCGGATCGACACGGTCGCCTATGTCCGCTTCGCCTCGGTCTACAAGAACTTCCAGGAAGTCGCTGATTTCGAGGACTTCGTGTCCGAGCTGCGTCCCCATCCGCCGGCGCAGGACGGCTGATCCGATGGGCGGATCCTCCGCCGACGACCGCCGCTGGATGGCCATGGCGCTGGGCCTCGCCCGGCGCGGCTTGGGGCGCGTGGCGCCCAATCCGGCCGTGGCCGCGCTGATCGTCGCCGAGGGGCAGCTGCTGGGGCGCGGCGTGACTGCCCCCGGTGGCCGCCCGCATGCCGAGGCGCTGGCGCTGGCGCAGGCCATGGACCTCGGCGGGCCGGATGCAGCGCGCGGGGCGACCGCCTATGTCACGCTCGAGCCCTGCGCCCATCACGGCCTGACACCGCCCTGCGCCGAGGCGCTGGCGGCGGCCGGGATCGCGCGGCTCGTCTGTCCCCTGAGCGACCCCGACCCGCGCGTCTCCGGGCGCGGCTTCGTCCATCTCCGCGCGGCCGGGATCGCGGTCGAGACCGGCTTGATGGCCGCCGAGGCGGCGGCGCTCAACGCCGGCTTTCTCAGCCGCATCACCCGCGCCCGCCCGCACCTGACGCTGAAACTCGCCACCACGCTCGACGGGCGGATCGCGACCGCGTCTGGCGAAAGCCGCTGGATCACCGGGCCCGGGGCGCGGCTTCGGGTGCATGCGCTGCGCGCGCGCGCCGATGCCATCCTGATCGGCGCGGGAACGGCGCGGGCAGACGACCCGATGCT
>JAVVFE010000006.1:0-23147 GCA_032251175.1 Thermohalobaculum sp. | reverse complement strand
CCCTGCGGCATCTGCCAGGCGTCGTAGGGCGAATCGATGCGCTGCCCGGCGAAGATCAGCCCGTCACGGTTCAGCACGACAAGGCCGACGCAGGGCCGGTAGGGCAGCGCGGAGAGGTCGGAGGCGGTTGGCTCGGTCATGGTGTCCAGTGCCGGTCGCCGAGCGCGGCCCCCGCGCCGTCGGGCGGGGGCCGGGACCGACATGTCGGGTCAGTTGCGGCCGCGGTCGTAGATCGCGAGGCCGTTGAGCAGGTCGAGCGCATAGGCGAGCTGGAAGTCCTCGGCCCGGAGCTTGGCGGTCGCCTCGTGCCGCGTGCGCTCGTCCTCGAGCAGCTTCTTCTCGTCGTCGGACAGCTCGTTCGAGAGGCTGCCGCGCAGGTCGGCCTCGGACCGAAGCCCGCGCGTCGGGGTTTCGGTGTCGGCATTCGCGATGCGGCGTTCCTCGACCAGGATGTCGGGCTCGATGCCCAGCGCCTGGATCGAGCGGCCCGAGGGCGTGAAGTAGCGCGCCGTGGTCAGCTTGACCGCGCCCTTGTCGCCCAGCCGCATGATGGTCTGGACCGAGCCCTTGCCGAAGGTCTTGGCGCCGACCAGGATCGCCCGACGCTGGTCCTGCAGCGCGCCGGCGACGATCTCGGACGCCGAGGCCGAGCCCTCGTTGATAAGCACGACCAGCGGCTTGCCGTCGGTCAGGTCGCCCGGGCGGGCGTTGACGCGCTCGGCCTCGTTGAGGTCGCGGCCGCGGGTCGAGACGATCTCGCCCTTGTCGAGGAAGATGTCGGACACCTCGATCGCCTGGCTGAGCAGGCCGCCCGGGTTGTTGCGCAGGTCGATGACGAAGCCGGTCAGCTTGTCGGCGCCGATCTCGGCCTTCAGCTTGGCGATGCCCTCGCGCAGATTGTCTGAGGTCTGCTCGTTGAAGGTGGTGATGCGGATGACGCCGACATCGCCCTCCACGCGGGTGCGGACGGCGCGGATCTTGATGGTGTCGCGCACGATGGTGACGTCGAACGGCTCCTCGGCACCCTCGCGGCCGATGGTCACGGTGATCTCGGACCCCACCGGCCCGCGCATCTTGTCGACCGCGTCCGACAGCGTGAGCCCGAGCACCGACTCGCCGTCGATATGGGTGATGAAGTCGCCCGCCTTGATGCCCGCGGCGGCGGCCGGGGTGTCGTCCATCGGCGAGACCACCTTGACGAAGCCGTTCTCCATGGTGACCTCGATGCCGAGGCCGCCGAACTCGCCGCGGGTCTGCTCGCGCATGTCCTCGAAATTGGCAGGCGGCAGGTAGGTCGAGTGCGGGTCGAGCGAGGCGAGCATGCCGTTGATCGCGGCCTCGATCAGCTTTTTCTCGTCGACCTCCTCGACATAGGACGAGCGCACCCGCTGGAAGATGTCGCCGAACAGGTCGAGATGCTCGTAGGTCGAGCGCGCGGAGTTTTCCTGCGCCTGGGTGATCGGTGCGAAATGCGGTGCCGCGACGCCGAGCGCGACGCCCGCGGTCAGGGCCAAAAGGATCTTGCGCATGAACTAGGGGCCTCGCTTGTCGCCAATGCCGAACCACGGTGCAGGATCGACGGCGGTGCCATCGTGCCTGACCTCGATATAGAGCGTTCCGCCGGTGATCTCACCATCCTTCCCGGCGGCTTCAAGTAAAAATTCCTCGCTCGAGGGCAGCAGACCGCCAAGATCGCCCAATGGCGCGCCGGCCGCAACCGTCTGGCCGGGGGCCACGCCGACGCGCCCGAGGCCGGCGAGCACGATCAGCCAGCCGGGCTGCGGCTCGAGGATCGCGACCTGGCCGTAGTCGGTCAGCGGGCCGGCATAGCGCAGCGTGGCATCGACCGGCGCGCGCACCTCGGCCCAGACCGGCGCCTTCAGCGTGATGCCGCGCCCGGGTCGGCCCCAGGGGTCGGGGGCGCCGAAGCCGGCGGCAATGCGGCCCGCAACCGGCAGGGGTAGCGGCGTCGCCGGGGGGGTGGCGAAATCGCCGCTGGCGGCGGGCGCGGCGCCGCCGGCGCGCAGCGCCGCGGCAAGGGCTGCGAGGTCGCGTGCCCGGGCGATGGCGTCCCGCGCCGGGGCGTCGAGCGCGCGCCCGGAGGGGGCGGTGCCGTCATGCTCCAGCACCGCGCGGGCGGCGGTGGCGCGCAGGCCCTGGAGCTGCGCCAGCAACGTCTCGACATCGGCGCGCGCCGTCTCCTGCTGGGCGCGGAGTTCGGCGAGCCGGTCGAGCCGCAGCGCGAGATCGAGCCGGCGGGCGTCGAGGCCGGGCGCGATGGCGGCCATCAGCGCGGCGGCGCGGATCGCCTCGAGCGGCCCGCCCGGATAGGCGAGCAGCGCCGAATGCGGCGCGCGCGCAAGGCTGTCGAGCGCGCTGGCGAGGCGGGCGGTGCCCTCGGCCTCGGCCGCCATCCGGGCGGCAAGCCGGGCTTCCTCGGCCGCGAGGCCGCGCAGCATCATGCGGTAGGCGGCCAGCGCCCCTTCCGCCGCCGCGGCGGTGCGGCCGAGCGCGGCGAGCCTGGTCGGCCCATCGGGCGCCTGGTCCAGCGCGCGCCCGGCGCGGGTAAGCTCGGCCCGCGCCGCCTCGATCCGTGCGTCGGGGCCTTCGGCCGCGGCGGGCGGGGGCGCGAGCACAAGCGCAAGCGCGAGGCTGGCGGCGCCCGCACGGATCACGCGCCGGGCCCCGTCAGCAGCGAGTGGCCGGTCATCTCGGGCGGACAGGCCACGCCCATCAGCCCCAGCAGCGTCGGCGCGAGGTCGGCGAGGCGCCCGCCATCGGCAAGGCCGTGACCGCCGCCGACCAGGATCAGCGGCACCGGATTGGTGGTGTGGGCGGTGTGCGGCCCGCCGGTTGCGGGGTCGACCATCACCTCGCAATTGCCGTGGTCGGCGGTCACCAGCATGGCGCCGCCGGTCTCGGCCAGTGCCGCGAGCGCCGCGCCCAGCCCGCGGTCGACCGCCTCGCAGGCGGCGATCGCGGCCGGCAGGCTGCCGGTATGGCCCACCATGTCGGGGTTGGCGTAGTTGACCACGATCAGGTCATATCGGTCGCGGATCGCGGCGACCAGGTGCTGGGTCACCTCGGCCGCCGCCATCTCGGGCGCCAGATCGTAGGTGCGCACCCTGGGCGAGGGCGCCATCTGGCGATCCTCGCCGGTCTCGGGGGGCTCGACGCCGCCGTTCAGGAAGAAGGTGACGTGGGGGTATTTCTCGGTCTCGGCCAGGCGGAACTGGCGCAGGCTCTGCTTGGCGACCCACTGGCCCAGCGTGTTCACGATCTCGATGGAGGGGAACATCACGTCCATCAGCCGGTTGAGGCGGTCGGAATACTCGACCATGCCCAGCGCCGCGGCGAAGCGCGGCAGGGGGTCGCGGGCGAAGCCGTCGAACTCGGGGTCGAGGAGCGCCATCAGGATCTCGCGCGCGCGGTCGGCGCGGAAGTTGACGCAGACCAGCCCGTCCCCCGCGGCCGCCACGCCGGCATAGCCGCCGATGGCGGTCGGCTCGACGAATTCGTCGGTCTCGCCCCGGGCATAAGCAGCCTCGATCGCGGCGCGCGCGGTCGGCGTGCGGTGCCCGGCGCCCTGCGTGATCGCGGCCCAGGCGGCCGAGACCCGCTCCCACCGCTTGTCGCGGTCCATGGCGTGGAAGCGGCCGCTCACCGTCGCGATCTCGGCCGCGTCGCCCAGTTCCGCCTCGAAGGCGGCAAGCTGCGGCAGGGCCGATGCCGGCGCCACGTCGCGCCCGTCGAGGAACAGGTGCAGCTTGACCCGCAGGCCCCGCCGCGCCAGTTGGCGGGCCATGCGGGCGAAGTGGTGCTGGTGCGAATGCACGCCGCCCGGGCTCATCAGCCCGATCACATGGGCGGCGCCGCCGGTGGCCTGCAGCGTCTCGGCAAAGCGGTCGAGCGCGGGGTTGAGGGCGAAGCTGCCGTCGTCGATCGCCTTGTCGATCCGGGGCAGGTCCATCCAGACCACGCGGCCGGCGCCGATATTGGTGTGGCCGACCTCGGAATTGCCCATCTGGCCCGGCGGCAGCCCGACATCCTCGCCCGAGGCCGACAGCGTGGTGTGCGGACAGTCGGCCCAGATCCGGTCGAAGTTGGGGGTGGCGGCGAGCACGGGGGCATTGGCCTCGCGGCGCTCGCTGAGCCCCCAGCCGTCGAGGATGCAGAGGACGACGGGTTTTCGGGTCATGTCCTGCCTCGTGCGCGCGGATCTGCCGGTGCCTTGGGTCTAGTCATTCGCCCGGCCTGCCGCAAGGCGCGCGGGTTTCGTTGCGCGCAAGGGCCGCGCCGGTCGCATTGCGCGGCAGGGCCGCGCCGGTCGCAAGGGTCGCGCAGGTTGCGTCGGTCGCAAGCGCCGCGCGGGGGCCGGCACCCGCGGTCACGCGCGGTGATACGGCCCGCCGGCGAGGATCGAGACCGCGCGGTAGAGCTGTTCGGCCAGCATCGCGCGCACCAGCATGTGCGGCCAGACCATCGGCCCGAAGCCGAGCAGCCGGTCGGCGCGCGCGCGCAGGGCCGCGTCGTGGCCGTCGGCGCCGCCGATCAGGAAGGCGCAATCCTGCGTGCCGGCGTCGCGCAGGCGGGCCAGACCGGCCGCGAAGTCGGGACTGGTCATCATGGCCCCGCGCTCGTCGAGCGCGATCACATGGGCGCCGGCGGGCACCGCCTCGATCAGGCGGGCGGATTGCGCGGCGCGGTCGCGGGCCTTGCGCTCGTCGATCTCGATCAGGTCGCAGGGGCCGAGCGCGAGGCCGCGCCCGCCCTGGGTCGCGCGGGCCATGTAGTCGCGCACCAGGTCCGCCTCCGGGCCCGGGCGCATCCGCCCGACCGCGGCGATGATCAGTCGCATGGGGGCGCCGTCAGATCCGGCGCGCGGCCTTGTCGGGCTCGGGCAGCCACATCTTCTCGAGCTGGTAGAAGGTGCGGACCTCGGGCCGGAAGACATGGACGATCACGTCGCCCGCGTCGATCAGCACCCAGTCGGCGGCCTCCTTGCCCTCGACCCGCGCGACCACGCCGGCCTCGAGCTTGAGGCGCTCGATCAGCTTTTCGGCCAGCGCCGCGACATGGCGCGACGAGCGGCCCGAGCAGACCACCATCTGGTCGGCGATCGACGACTTGCCGTGAAGATCGATGGTGACGACCTCCTCGGCGCTGTCCTGGTCGAGCGATGTGAGAATGAGGGAGAGGAGAGCGTCGCTCCCGGCTTCGTCCGCAAGCCCGCCGATGGCGGGGGCGGAAGGGCGAGTGCGTGACGCACTCATGGCGATCTCAGCAGTCAGAACAACCCTCCGTCGGAGGGCCGCCGGGCCCGGAATGGCACCCGTGTCACGGCCCCGCAACTGCCCCCAACATAGCGGGTCGGGCCGCGCGCAACAAGGGCGGTGGCCGTCACGCCCGGATCACCCGCTCGCGACCCGCCTGCAACGCCTGTGCGACGATGCGATGGTGCGGCGCGGCAGGGTGTTGAAATGCGACGGACTTGCCCCCAGTTTACGTTGTGCAGTGCAATATGAGGGGCGCAGAGCCCCCCGGAACCGGGGAGGAAGATGGACGTGACAGAACCTGTGACGGAGGTCTTCCATGCGACTGACTTGCCCCGCGCCACGAGGCGCCGAGACCGCACGACGACGTGAGGCGCCGCGCGCGGTGTTGCCGCGCGCCGACGTTGCCGCAGATGTTGCCACCAACGTTGCCCTTGCCGCCACGCCCGATATCCGCAGGCTGGGCGCGGCCGATGCGCCGGCGCTGGAGGCGCATCTGCTGCGTCTGGCCGGCCATGACCGGCGGATGCGGTTTTGCGGCGATCTGGGCGATGCGGCGGTGCGCCGCCACTGCGCGCTGATCGACTGGCCGCGCACCGAGATCCTGGGCGCCCATGTCGGCGGCGAGCTGCGCGCGGTGGTCGAACTGTTCGTCCACCCCTTCCCGCACACCCACGAGGCGGACCTGGCGCTGAGCGTCGAGCGCGCGTTCCAGGGCCTTGGCCTTGGCAGCGCGCTGTTGCGCAAGGCCTTGATGCTGGCCCGCAATCGCTGTGTGGGGTCGGTTCACATGGCCTGCATGGTCGGCAACCGGCGGATGCAGAAGCTGGCCGCGAAGTTCGGCGCGACCCTGAGCCTGGGCGACGGCGAGGTCGAGGGCCGCATCCGCGCGCCCTGGCCCACCTATCTGACGCTGGTCGAGGAGGCCGCGCTGGAAAGCCGGAGCCGCCTGCGCGCGGTGTTCCGCCCGGGCCCGCCCCCCGTGGGCGCCGCGGACTGAGCGCCCCGCGGGCGCCATTCGGGCTGGCCGGGGGCGGCGTTTGCGGTCATATCTCGGCGCCGGACCATCGGCGGCAGGGGAGTAAGGCGCCATGAAGATCGCGGTGCTCGACGATTATCAGGGCGTGGCGCTGGACAGTGCCGACTGGTCGCGGCTGACGGCGGCCGGGGCCGAGGTGACGGTGTTCCGCGACACCATCACCGATCCCGGCGCGCTGGCCGCGCGGCTGGTGCCCTTCGACGTGCTGGCGGTGATGCGCGAGCGCACGCCGCTGCCGGGCAGCCTGATCCGGGCGCTGCCCGATCTGAAGCTGATCGTCACCACCGGGGCGCGCAACCTGTCGATCGACCTCGCGGCGGCGGCCGAGCGGGGCGTGACCGTCTGCGGCACCGAGAGCCGGGGCAACACCACCTCGGAAATGGCGATGCTGCTGATTCTGGCGCTGTCGCGCGGGCTGGTGCGCGAGGCGACGGCGATGGCCGCCGGCGGCTGGCAGGCGGGGCTGGGGCGGGACCTCGGCGGTTTGCGGCTGGGGCTGATCGGGCTTGGCCGTCTGGGGGCGCAGGTGGCGGCGCTGGCGCGCCCGTTCGGGATGGAGGTTTCCGCCTGGTCGCAGAACCTGACGGCGGCGCGCTGCGCCGAGGTGGGCGTCGCGCAGGCGCCGAGCCTGCGCGCGCTGATGGCGGCGTCGGATGTGGTCTCGATCCACCTGGTGCTGTCGGATCGCTCGCGCGGGCTGGTCGGGGCCAGCGAGATCGGCTGGATGAAGCCCGATGCGGCTCTGGTGAACACCTCGCGCGGGCCGATCGCGGACGCGCGCGCGGTGGTCGCGGCGCTGGAGGCCGGGCGGCTGGGCGGCGCCGCGATCGACGTCTACGACACCGAGCCGGTGCCCGCGGACGACCCCCTGCGCCATGCCGGGCTGATCGCGGCGGGGAAGCTGCTGCTGACGCCCCATATCGGCTATGTCAGCCGCCAGACCTGGGAGATCTTCTACCGCCAGACGGTCGAGGCGATCGCGGCCTGGAGCGCCGGCGCGCCGGTCAGGGTGCTGACGGGCTGAGCGGGCGCCCCCGTCGCCGGGGTGCGCCAAGCGTCGGTGTGCGGGCCGCGGCGAGGGGCAAGGTCCGCGGCCGTCAGCGCCACCAGGCTTCGACCAGATCGGCCATGATCTTCTGCATCGCCGCGTCGCGCAGCGCCGCGCGCATTTCCTCGAGTTCGCGGCCGGGCAGATACCAGTTCAGGCTGGTCTGCGAATCGACCTCGAAGCTCAGGCTCTCGACGAAATCGGGCCGCTGGTCGGCGGGCAGCGCCGGAAAGGCGCGATCGCGGTAGTCGAGGCGCACCTGCCGCAGGCTCTGCCGGTTGCGGAAGGTCATGGTCGCGCCGCGTGCAGACAGCATCGCCTCGACCGGCGTGGTCAGCCATTGCAGCGCCCGGCCCACCGCCCCCGCCTGCTGCGTCAGCGGCAGGGTGAAGGGGAACGCGCGCAGTTGCACGACGACCACGCCCGCGGTGTTGGCCAGCACCCAGTCGCGGATCTCGGGCCGGGCGAGGTAGGTCGCGGCCAGGTCCACGCCGTAATTGTCGTAATAGCCGGCATCGACCACCCGCCGGTAGGGCCGGGTCGGCAGCGCCGAATCCGGCGCGACATAGGGGAAGGATGCATTCAGGCGCACCGCGGTCTTGAGCCGGAAGCTCGCCTGCGCCGCCGGGAACCAGTCGAAGAACTGCACCGTCTCGCCATAGGCGTCGCGGCGGACGAGGTCCATGTCGAGGTTGGTGATCATCAGCGGCTGCCCGGTCTCGGCCAGCATGGGCGACAGGATCAGCGAGGGGCGCCAGCCCGCGGCCTCGCCCGCCCTGAGATCGGCGAACGGGCGGTCGAGCGTCGCCCACTGGTCCTCGAGCACCGTGCCGCGGTCGGTGCGCGAGACGCCGGGGCGGAACAGGCTGGGGAGGTCGCGCTGCACCAGCCGCTGCGCCACGGCCGACAGGCTGTCGCGCGGGATCGGAAAGCGCGTGGTGTGGGGGTAGGTCGCGGCGTGCGGGCCGGCGGCGTCCTGCACACTGAGAATGTCGGCCTCGATCTGCGCGCAGACCGAGCCTTGCGGCCCGCCCGCGGGATCGGCCATCGCCGCGAAATAGGCGCCCCCCACCATGCCGCCCGAGGCGCCGGTGATCAGCCGCACATTCCCGGCAAAGCCCGGCAGCGCCCCAGCGCGTTGCAGCGCGCCCAGCGCGTCGAGCACGATCCCGGTCCAGAACGACGCCCGGTAGGCGCCGCCCGAGGTCGCGATCAGCACCAGCCGGGGCCGCGCGCGCCGCGGGTCGGTGGGCGCCGCGCCGGCCGCCGTGCGCGCCCGGGCGAGGGCCGCCCCCACCATCCCGGCATCGAGCCCTGCGGCCGACAGCGGGCCGGCGTCGATCCGCTCGGGCGGCAAGGTGGGGGGCGGCGCGGTGCGGGCGTGCCAGGCGGTCAGCGCCGCGAGCGGCGCGATCCGCCCGGGCTTGGCCGAGAACGCCGCCCCGGGGTCGGTCTGGCTGTCCGGGGCGATCGCCTTCTGCTCGAGGCGGAAGCGCGGGATGTCGGCGCCTTCGGCCGAGTCGGGGTAGATCTGCCGCAGGTCGAGCCGCCGGCCCGGCGCGTAGTGGTTCTGCCCCGACACATCGACGATGCCGGGGATCTCGAACTTCAGCACGGCCTCGCCACGGCGCAGCCGGTCGATCACCCCGTTCGCCAGCACCAGCCAGCCGACAAGGCCGATGGCGGCCGCCGTCTGGCCCGCCTCGGGCAGCATCGACAGCCCCGCATAGCCCAGCATCGCCAGCGTGCCGAGCGCCGAAAGCGCGATGGCAGGCAGCAGCTTGGGATAGGCGAGGATCGCCCCGCAGACGACCACGCCCGGGATGCCGAGCGCGACCGTATCCCACTGGCCCCATGCGCCGAACCGCGCCGCCAGCGCGTGCTCGATGCGGATCGCGAGCCACAGCGTCACCCAGGCGGCGACGATCCCGAGCGCGGCGCCCAGCAGGCTGCGCCAGGCCTCGCCCGGTTGCAGCCGCCCGACCGCCGCGCGGTTGACCGGGGTGATGCCGCAGACCAGCCCGAGCAGCGCGCAGAGCGCGACGCCGGTACCGATCTCGCGCGCCGCCTGCGCCAGCCCGTCAACGCCGCCGCCCGGCCAGCCGTCGATGCCCAGCGCGAAGGCGAAGCCCCAGACATAGACCAGCGACCCCGCCAGCGCCGCCTGCGCGAAGATCGCCGGGCTGTTGCGGTAGATCCGCCAGCCATGCGCCGCGCGGTAGCGGGCGGCAAGCTCGGGGTCCTCGTGGAAGATGTTCTGAAGCCCGAAGCCGCGCCCGATCACGCCCGCCATGCCGAGCACGACCACCAGCCCCGGCAGGAACAGGAACCAATGCGTCGCGAGCGCCCGGAAGGCGGGCACGTCGAGCCCTTCGAGCACCAGCAGGATGCCGATGGCGATGGCGCCGAGCGCGGCGAGAGGCGTGATCGGGAGCATGGCCGGACCCTTGCGCAATGGCTGTCGGTCCGTCCGAGACTACCGCTGATGCCGCGCCGGCGATAGCGGCACAGGCCGAGCGCGCGCAGGGCCGGGCGACGGCGCAACACGCGGGCGCAGGGTGCGCGCGCGCCGTGCCGGGTGACCTGCGCGCTGGTCCTGAATGATGCTGCGCCGCGCGCGCGCCGCGCCGGTGCCGACCGGCCGCGCGCCGGGATAGGGGATCGCGCGCAGGCCCGTGCCAAGTGGGGGGGCGCCCGCGCGCAGGCCACGCGCGGGCGAGAAGGGCGGCACGGGCGTTCAGTGGTTGCCGCGCACCAGACGCTCGTAGCTCAGCGCGATGTCGCGGGTCAGCGCGCCGACCTCGAAGCTGTAGGGGCCGATCTCGCCCACCGGGGTCACCTCGGCCGCGGTGCCGGTCAGCCAGCACTGCTCGAAGCTTTCCAGTTCGTCGGGCATGATGTGGCGCTCGATCACCTCGATGCCCTTGTCCTTCATCATGGCGATGACGGTCTGGCGGGTGATGCCGTTCAGGAAGCAGTCGGGCAGCGGCGTGTGCACCTTGCCGTCCTTGACGAAGAACACGTTCGCGCCGGTCGCCTCGGCGACATAGCCGCGATAGTCCATCATCAGCGCGTCCGAGCAACCCTTGGCCTCGGCCGCGTGCTTCGACATGGTGCAGATCATGTAGAGCCCCGCGGCCTTGGCGTGGCTGGGGATGGTCTCGGGGCTGGGGCGCTTCCATTTCGAGATGTCGAGCTTGGCGCCCTTCATCTTGGCATCACCGTAATAGGCGCCCCACTCCCAGGTGACGACCGCCATGCGGACCGGGTTGCGCGCCGCCGACACCCCCATGTCGGGGCCCGAGCCGCGCCAGGCCAGCACGCGGACATAGGCGTCGCTGAACCCGTTCGCGCGCAGCGTGTCGGCCTTGGCCTTCTCGATCTGCCCGACGGTCCAGGGGATCGGCATGTCCACTGCCGCGCCGCTGTCGAGCAGGCGCTGGGAATGCAGTTCCGACTTGAAGATCCGCCCGCCATAGGCGCGCTCGCCCTCGAACACCGCCGAGGCGTAGTGCAGGGCATGGGTCAGGACATGCACCTTGGCCGAGCGCCACTCGATCAGGTTGCCGTCCATCCAGATGAACCCGTCGCGGTCGTCATAGGCGCCAGCGGTGGCCATCGTCGCATTCTCCTCGCGATTGTGCGCCCGTGGGCTTGCCACGGGACCGATTCTTACGCATGAAGGCTTCAATCGAGCAGAATATGCTCGCACGCCTTGCAGCGTGGGTAACATTGCGCTATTAATCAGTCAATAAGGCTGACGTAAACCGTGAGGCTTGAGCCAATGGACCGGGAGAGGGGGATTCCGGGCCTGCGCGGGGGCGCCGGCGTTGGCGGGCAGGTGTCGAGCCGGTCCGAGCAGCTCCTGTTCCTCACCGACGAGCAGTTGCGCCAGGGCATCGAGCTGCTGTTCTTCGCCTATCGCGACTTCACGTCGGACCCCGATGCAGTGCTCGCGGATCGCGGCTACGGCCGCGCGCATCACCGTGCGATCCACTTCGTCAAGCGCCGCCCCGGCATCACCGTGGCGGGGCTGCTGGACATTCTCGGCGTCACCAAGCAGTCGCTGAACCGGGTGCTGCGCCAACTGGTCGAGGACGGGCTGATCGTCCAGACCACCGGGCGGGCCGACCGCCGCCAGCGGCACCTGAACCTGACGCCGACGGGCGACGAGCTGGAGCGATCGCTGTCGGCACCGCAGCGCGAGCGGTTACGGCGCGCCTTTTCCGAGGCTGGGCCGGACGCGGTGGCAGGCTTTCGCAAGGTGCTGGAGCGGATGATCGACGACGACGGCCGCGACGCGGTCCTGTCGCTGGTCGGGAGGGAGCCGCGGTGATCGACGTTCTCGAACAGCCGCCGCACATCCTGGTGATCGACGACGACCAGCGGATCCGCGACCTGCTGAAACGCTTCCTGATGCGCAACGGCTATCTGGTCACCTCGGCCCGCGATGCCGGCCATGCCGAGCGGATCCTGGTGAACCTCGCCTTCGATCTGCTGGTGATCGACGTGATGATGCCGGGCGAGGACGGCGTGAGCTTCCTGCGCCGGATGCGCGAGAAGATCGCGGCCCCGGTACTGATGCTGACCGCCCGCGCCGAGACCGGCGAGCGGATCGAGGGGCTGGAGGCGGGGGCGGACGACTACCTCGCCAAGCCGTTCGAGCCGCGCGAGCTGCTGCTCAGGATCGCCGCCATCCTGCGCCGCGCCGTGCCGCCGGTCGAACCCGAGGCGCCGCCGCGGGTGCTGGCGCTGGGCCAGTTCCGCTACGACATCCCGCGCGGCGAGCTGACCCGCGGCGAGCAGATGGTGCGCCTGACGACGACCGAGCAGGCATTGATGCGCGTCTTCGCCCGCCAGCCGAACGAGCCGATCAGCCGCGCGCGCCTCGCCGCCGAGCTGGGCGGCAACTCGGGCGACGTGCAGGAGCGCGCGGTCGATGTCCAGATCACCCGGCTGCGCCGCAAGATCGAGGCCGACCCCAAGGTGCCGCGCTACCTGCAAACCGTGCGCGGGGCGGGATACATGCTGACGCCCGACTGAGCGCAGGCCCGGCAAGCGGCGCCGTGTTGGTAACGATTATGTTGGTTACGATTTGGTTACCTTCGGCCTGCAATACTGTCGGTGACGTTGCGCGAGGTCGGATGCATGCCCGAGAATGACGAGTCGAGCGCGCTGCCGCGGAGTTCCGTGGAGCGCTATTGCCCGCTGCTCGCGCAGGCGCGCATCTCCGGGGGTCCTTTGTGCGGTCCGTCCGAGGACATTGCCGCGCTGCGCCGCGAGCTGGCGCTGTTCGAGATGGCCGAACGGCTCGGCTCGATCGGTCACTGGCACTGGCCGGTCGGGGCCGAGCGGGCCGAATGGTCTACTGAGGCCTGGCGCATCCACGGCCTGACGCCGACGCCACGGGGGCCGCGCCTTGCCGATGCGCTCGCCCGCTATCACCCCGACGACCGCCACGCCATCGAAACCGCCTTTGCCCGGTCGGTTCGCACCGGTGCGCCCTTCGACCTCGAGGTGCGGCTGACCCTTTCCGACGGGCGGTTACGGGCGATCAATGCCGTCGGGCGGGCCGAGCGCTGCGCCGACGGCAAGGTCTGCGCCCTGTTCGGCGTGCTGCGCGACGTGACCGAGGAGCGCCGGGCGCTGACGCGCGCGACCCGGGCCGAAACCCAGCTTCGCGACGCGGTCGAGGCGCTGACCGACGGCTTCGCGCTCTATGATGCCGAGGACCGGCTGGTGCTGTGCAACCGGCGCTACCGCGAGATCTATGCCGAGAGCGCCGAGGCGATGCACCCCGGCGCCAGCTTCGAGTCGATCCTGCGCCACGGCCTGGCGCATGGCCAGTTTCCCGAGGCGGCCAGGCGCGAGGAGGCCTGGCTGGCCGAGCGCCTCAGGCGCCATCACGACCTGTGCCATGTGATCGAGCAGGAACTGCCCGGCGACCGCTGGCTGAGGATCGTCGAATCGACCACCGCCGATGGCGGGCGCGTGGGCTTCCGGGTCGACATCACCGCCCTGAAGCGCCAGCAGCGCGAGCTTGAAGCGGCCCGCGCGCGCGCCGAGGCGGCAAGCCGCGCCAAGACCGCCTTCCTCGCCAACATGAGCCACGAGATCCGCACGCCGATGAACGGGGTGATCGGCATGGCCGCCGCGCTCGAACCGCTGGTGCCCGAGGGCCGCGCGCGCCAGATGCTGGCGGCGATCGCGGAATCGGGTGAGACCCTGATGGCGATCCTGAACGATATCCTCGACGTCTCGAAGATCGAGGCCGGCCGCATCACCTTCGAGAGCTGCCGCTTCTCGCTCGACGAGATCGCCCGGCGGATCGAGCGGATCCACACGCTGAAGGCGGCGGAGCACGGCCTCTCGCTGGGCGTGAGCGTCGCGCCGGGGCTGCCCTGCCTGCGGCTGGGCGATCCGGTGCGGGTGCAGCAGATCCTGCACAATCTGGTCGGCAATGCCATCAAGTTCACCCCGGCGGGCGAGGTGGTGCTGAGCATCGGCCCGGCGCCCGGCGCGCCCGACCGCGTGCTGTTCGAGGTGCGCGATACCGGCATCGGGATGAGCGCGCGCGAGATCTCGCGGGTGTTCGAGCGCTTCATCCAGGGCGACGACGCGACGGCGCGCCAGTTCGGCGGCACCGGGCTGGGGCTCGCGATCACCCGCGGGCTGGCCGAGGCCATGGGCGGCGAGGTCAGCGTCGAGGCGCGCCCCGGGGAGGGCTCGACCTTCCGCGTCGTGCTGCCGCTGCCAGTGGCGGCGCCCGAGACCGCGCCGCCGCGCGCGCCGGACCTCGCCGCGCGGCTGCCCGCGGGCCTGCGCCTGCTGGCGGCCGACGACAACCGGGTCAACCGCATGGTGCTGATGGCGTGCCTTGCGCCGCTGGGCGCCGAGGTGACGATGGTCGAGAACGGCGCCGACGCGGTCGCCGCCCACGCGGCGGCGCTGGCGCAGGGCTCGGGCTTTGACGTGCTGCTGCTGGACATCTCGATGCCCGGCATGGACGGCATCGCGGTGCTCGATGCCATTCGCAGGGCCGAGGCGGCCGCAGCACGCCCGCCGGTTCCGGCAATCGCGGTGACCGCGAATGCGATGGCCCATCAGGTCGAGCGCTACCTGGCCGCGGGCTTCAACGCCCATCTGGCCAAACCTTTCCGCCGCGACGCGCTGGAAGCCTGCATTGCCGGTGCGCTCGATCCGGGGACCTGCCCGGCGTGACGGCGGCGCGGATCGACCCTCGGAGGGCTGCGGCGCGCTGCCCTGTGGTGCCGGGCTTGATTAAGTCGGCGTTTGCCGATGGAATGTGCGCCATGCGACATGCCTTCAAGACTGCGGCGCTTGCGCTCGCCCTGCTCGGGCCATTTCTGGCAGCCTGCGCGCCTGCGCACCGCGACGCGCCCGCCGCGCAGAGCGAGAGCCACGCCATGCCGGTGGCCGAGGCGCAGGCCGGGCTGACCCGGCTCGGCTTCCGCCCGGGGCCGGTTGACGGCGCCTTCGGTCCCCGCACCGCCGCCGCCGTCACCGATTACCAGCGCTTGCGCGGCCTGCCGGTCACCGGGCGCATCGATGATGCCTTTGCCAGCAGCCTCGGCGCCGACCTCGCGGCCCTGCCGCGCCGGCCGGCCGCGGATGCCCGGGTCGCGCGCGCGCCAGCGGCCGGCGACGTGCCGCCGCCCGATGCGGCGGCCGATCCGGGCGTGCCCGACCCGGCGCTCGCCCCGCCCGACCCCGCGGCCGACCCGGCGCCTGCCGGTCCCGCACCCGATACCGACTATCGCCAGAGCGGGCACGACCCCTCGCTGGTCGCGGCCACCGAGACGCGGACCGAGCAGCTTGGCGAGGTGCGCTATGCCGAGATCGACCTCGACGGCGACGGCGATCTCGACGTGATCTGGAACAACACCTCCACCCTCTATTGCGGCACCGCCGGCTGCTCGTTCGACATCTATCTCCGCGAGGGATCGGGCTGGCGCCCCGTCGCCCGCCTGCTGGCGTTCGAGGTCGATGCAGCCCCCGGGCGCACCCGCGGTGTGCGCGACATTCTGGTCACCGGACGGCGGGGCAGCGCGCTGTGGCAGTGGAACGGGCGCCATTATGCCCCTGCCGGCTGAGCCGCGCGCCGCGTGGCGTCACGGCGCATTTGCGCGACCGGCGCGGGGCGTCTAGTCTCGCGCCATGAGCGTCCTGATCCTGACCCACCCGTCGAGCCACCAGCACGTCACGCCCCCGGGCCACCCCGAGCGCGTCGCGCGCATCGAAACCGTCGAGCGCGTGCTGCACCGCGCCGAGTTCGACCATCTGCCGCGGCGCGAGGCTGAGGCCGCCGACGACGACGCGCTGAAGCGTGCGCACACCGACGCCTATGTTGAGGGCATCAAGCGCGCGGCGCCGCAGTCGGGCTCGGCCAGCCTCGACCCCGACACGCACATGTCGCCCGGCAGCCTCGAGGCCGCGCGCCGCGCCGCGGGCGCCAATATCGACGCGGTCGAGGCGGTGGCGAAGGGCGAGGTCCGCGCCGCCTTCTGCGCCGTGCGCCCCTGCGGCCACCACGCCGAAAAGGACCGCGCGATGGGCTTTTGCCTGTTCAACAACGTTGCCGTTGGCGCGCGCCACGCGACCGACGTGCTGGGGCTTTCGCGCGTCGCCATCGTCGATTTCGACGTGCATCACGGCAACGGCACGCAGGACATCTTCTGGGAGGACGGGCGGGTGCTGTTCGCCTCGTCGCACCAGATGCCGCTCTACCCGGGCACCGGTGCTGCGCACGAGACCGGCGTGGGCAACATCGTCAACGCGCCGCTGAGGCCGATGTCGGGCGGGCGCGACATGCGCGCGGCCTATGAAGGGCAGATCCTGCCGGCGCTGCGTGCGTTTGCGCCGGAACTGGTGATGATCTCGGCCGGGTTCGACGCGCATGTGAACGACCCGCTGGCGAACCTGAACTGGCTCGACAGCGATTTCGCCTGGGTGACGCGCGAGATCTGCAAGGTCGCGGCCGAGTGCTGCGGCGGGCGGGTGGTCTCGACGCTGGAAGGCGGCTACGATCTCGACGGGCTGGCCGAGAGCCTGACCGCGCATCTGCACGAGTTGATCGCCCATGCGGAGGCCGAGGGATGAGCGAGCCGAAGATCAGCGCGATGAGCTTCGAGGAGGCGCTGAAGGAACTGGAAAGCGTGGTCCAGAGCCTCGAGGGCGGGCAGGTCCCGCTCGAGCAGTCGATCGCGCTATATGAGCGCGGCGAGGCGTTGCGGGCACATTGCGAGGGAAAGCTGCGCGACGCCGAGTTGAAGGTCGAGAAGATCGTTGCAGGTTCTGCGGGAGATGCGACCGGCACCGCGCCGTTCGACGCCGGGTAACGGACGCGGCATTGTCATTTGCGTCGATTTGCGACTAGAGAGCGCGTGAGCCAAGCCTCGCGCCGCATCGGCACATGGGAGACGACTTTTGAGCGACCGCCCCGTCACGCCCCTTCTGGACCAGGTCCACAGCCCGGCCGATCTCAAGCGATTCTCGGACGCAGACCTCAAGCGCCTGGCCGATGAACTGCGCGCCGAGACCGTCTCGGCCGTTTCGGTCACCGGCGGGCATCTGGGCGCGGGGCTGGGGGTGGTGGAACTGACGGTCGCGATCCATGCGGTGTTCGACACGCCGCGCGACAAGCTGATCTGGGACGTCGGCCACCAGTGCTACCCGCACAAGATCCTGACCGGCCGGCGCGACCGGATCCGCACGCTCAGGACCGGCGGGGGCCTGTCGGGCTTCACCAAGCGGGCCGAGAGCCCCTATGACCCGTTCGGCGCCGCGCATTCCTCGACCTCGATCTCGGCGGGGCTGGGCTTCGCGGTCGGGCGCGACCTGGGGGCCGAGGACGTCGGCGACGTGATCGCGGTGATCGGCGACGGCTCGATCACGGCCGGCATGGCCTACGAGGCGATGAACAATGCCGGGCACATCAGGAACAAGCTGATCGTCATCCTCAACGACAACGAAATGTCGATCGCCCCCCCGGTCGGCGCCATGGCGGCGTATCTGTCGCGGCTTCTCAGCGGCAAGGGCTACCATGATTTCCGCGAGGCGGCGAAGCGTGCGCTCGAGCTGTTGCCCGCCCCGTTCCGCGAGGGCGCGCGGCGGATGGAGGAATTCGCCAAGGGCATGACCGTGGGCGGCACGCTGTTCGAGGAGCTGGGCTTCACCTATATCGGCCCGATCGACGGGCACGATCTCGACCAGGTGCTGCCGGTGCTGCGCAATGTGCGCGACTATGGCGAAGGCCCGATCCTGATCCACGCCATCACCAAGAAGGGCAAGGGCTACGCGCCCGCCGAGAACGCGCCGGACAAGGGCCACGCGCGGGCCAAGTTCGACGTGATCACCGGCGAGCAGAAGAAGGCGCCGTCGAACGCGCCGAGCTACACCAGGGTGTTCGCCGAGAGCCTGATCAAGGAGGCCGAGCGCGACGACCGCATCGTCGCCATCACCGCGGCGATGCCGGACGGCACCGGCGTGGACCTGTTCCAGAAACGCTTCCCGGCGCGGACCTTCGACGTCGGCATCGCCGAGCAGCACGCGGTGACCTTCGCCGCCGGGCTCGCGGCCTCGGGGATGAAGCCGTTCTGCGCGATCTATTCGACCTTCCTGCAACGCGGCTATGACCAGGTGGTGCACGACGTCGCGATCCAGGGGCTGCCGGTGCGCTTCCCGATCGACCGCGCCGGGCTGGTGGGGGCGGATGGCGCAACGCATGCGGGCTCGTTCGACGTGGCCTATCTCGCCTGCCTGCCGGGCTTCGTGGTGATGGCCGCCGCCGATGAGGCGGAACTGGTCCACATGGTCGCGACCGCCCGCGCCCATGACGCGGGCCCGATCGCCTTCCGCTTCCCGCGGGGCGAGGGCGTCGGCGTCGAGATGCCCGAGCGGGGCGTGCCGCTGCCGATCGGCAAGGGCCGCGTGGTCAAGGAGGGGAGCAAGATCGCGATCCTCAGCTTTGGCACGCGGCTGCAGGAGGCGATGCGCGCAGCCGAGGAGCTCGACGCCCGCGGCCTGCCCACGACGGTCGCGGATGCCCGCTTCGCCAAGCCGCTGGACCGCGACCTGATCCTGAACCTCGCCCGCAACCACGAGGCGCTGATCACCATCGAGGAGGGCTCGGTCGGCGGCTTTGGCTCCCACGTCCTGCACCTGCTGGCGCATGAGGGCATGCTGGAGCATGGTCTGCGGGTGCGGCCGATGGTGCTGCCGGACGTGTTCATGGACCAGGACGCGCCGGCACGGATGTACGAGCTTGCGGGCCTCTGCGCGCCCGACATCGTGCGCACCGCGCTGGCGGCGCTGGGGCAGGCTGAGGCTGTGGCGCGGGCGTGAGAGGTGCGGCTGTGCCGGACGCGAGCCTTTCACGCGTGAAATCATACTTAAGTTATTGAATTTATTTCATTATTCAGAAAATCTGTCGCGCGGCACGGGTGTGAAACGGCGGCGGGTCGGGACTGCCAGCCGCCGCGGGGGTGAGGACGAAGCATGGCGGCGAGCCGCCTCGACCAGCAGCTTGTCGCCCTCGGCCTTGCCGACAGCCGCGCGCGGGCGCAGGGGATGATCGCGGCGGGTGTGGTCAGCATCGACGGGGTGGCGGCCTTGAAGCCCGCGCAGCGGGTGGCGGAAGGCGCGCGGGTCGAGGTGTCCGGCGCGGTGCTGCCCTGGGTGTCGCGCGCGGCGCTCAAGCTTGCGCATGCGCTGGAGGTGTTCGGGCTTGCGCCTGCGGGGGTCGCGCTCGACGTGGGGGCCTCGACCGGGGGGTTCACCGAGGTGTTGCTGGCGCGCGGCGCGGCGCGGGTGTTCGCGCTCGACGTGGGGCACGGGCAGTTGCATCCGCGCCTTGCCGCCGATCCGCGGGTGATCAACCTCGAGGGCATCAATGCGCGGGCGATCCCCGAGGGCGCGGTGCCAAAGGTCAACTGGATCGTATCGGATGTGTCGTTCATCTCGCTCGAGAAGGCGCTGCCGGGGGCGCTGGCGCTGGGCCGGCCCGGGGCGGTGCTGGTGGCGCTGATCAAGCCGCAGTTCGAGGCCGGGCCCGGCGCGGTCGGCAAGGGCGGGATCGTGAAGGACCCCGCCGTCCATGCCGCCGTGCGGGCCCACATCCGCGACTGGCTGACGGCGCAAGGCTGGGAGGTGACCGGCGAGGCCGAGAGCCCTATAACCGGCGCCGATGGCAACCGGGAATTCCTGATCGCGGCACGAAAGCCGCTGTGACGGCACGGTCGGCCGGGTTGGCGCGCGGCAATCGGCTGGCGCCGGCGCGCTGCGCGTGGTTACAGGACGGTCGGGTGGTGCTGATGCGCCACCCAAAGAGGTGCACGGCAGTC
The DNA here is from genome assembly GCA_032251175.1 of Thermohalobaculum sp. Taxonomy (GTDB): domain Bacteria; phylum Pseudomonadota; class Alphaproteobacteria; order Rhodobacterales; family Rhodobacteraceae; genus Thermohalobaculum. The sequence goes on along the minus strand of JAVVFE010000006.1, from coordinate 3,425 downwards.
GGGTGGTGCTGGCGCGCCACCCTTGGGGCCGCGCGGCGGCCCCGCCCCCGCCCCTCGCCGCCTGCCGGCGGCGGCAGGCGGGCGCGGCGAGAGAGAGGGCAGGGAATGGGCGACGAGGTCACGATCGAGCGGCTGGGCGCGCAGGGCGACGGCGTGGCCGAGGGCGGCGCGCTGTTCGTGTCCCTGACCCTGCCGGGCGAGCGGGTGCGGGTGATCCGCCACGGCACGCGCGCCCGCCTGGCCGGGGTGATCGAGGCCGCGCCCGACCGCATCGCGCCGGTTTGCCGGCATTTCGGCACCTGCGGCGGTTGCGCGGTGCAGCATGCCTCGGACGCCTTCGTGGCGGGGTGGAAGCGCGAGCTGGTGGCATCGGTGCTGGCGGCGCGGGGGATTGCGGGGGTCGAGATCCGGCAGACGCTGACCTCGCCCGCCGCGAGCCGGCGGCGGATCACGGTGGCGGCGCGGCGGTTGCGCAAGGGCGCGCTGATCGGCTTTCACGAGGGGCAGAGCGAGGCGCTGGTGGCGATCGCCGAGTGCCCGGTGGCCGATCCGCGGCTGGTGGCGGTGCTGCCGGCGCTGGTGGAGCTGGTCGAGCGCGCGGCGAGCCGCAAGGGCGAGGTGCGGATCACGCTGACCGCCTCGGACGCTGGCATCGATGCCGCGGTCGAGGGGGTGAAGCCGCTCGACGGGCCGGGGCGCGCGCTGCTGGCGGGCGTGGCGGCGCGGGCGGGGCTGGCGCGCCTGTCGGTCGCGGGCGAGGTGGTGGTGACGCTGAAGGAGCCCGCGCAGCCGATGGGCCGCGCCCGGGTGGTGCCGCCCGCGGGGGGCTTCCTGCAGGCGACGCGCGAGGGCGAGGCGGCGCTGGTCGCGGCAGTGGCCGAGGCGGTGGGCGGGGCGGGGCGGATCGCCGACCTGTTCGCCGGCTGCGGCACCTTCACCCTGCCGCTGGCCGAGCGCGCCGAGGTGCATGCGGTCGAGGCCGAGGCTGCGGCGCTGGCCGCGCTCGATGCCGGCTGGCGGGCGGCGGCCGGGCTGAAGCGCGTCACGGGCGAGCGGCGCAACCTGTTCCACCGGCCGATGATGCCGGCCGACCTGAAGGGCTTCGGCGCTGTGGTGATGGACCCGCCGCGCGCGGGCGCGAAGGCGCAGGCCGAGCAGCTTGCGGCCTCGGGCGTGCCGCACCTTGCGATGGTGAGCTGCAACCCCGCGACCTTCGCGCGCGATGCGCGGATCCTGCTGGATGGGGGGTATCGGATCGACTGGGTGCAGCCGGTCGACCAGTTCCGCTGGAGCGCGCATGTCGAGCTGGTGGCAGCGATGTCGCGGGGGTGAGGGGGCGGGCGGTTGGGCGAGGCCCCGGGTCGGGCCCGGGGCGCAGCGGACGTCCCAACGATCGGTTCCGATCAATGCAGGCTGGTATCAGCCCGTTCCGGTCATGCCGTCCCAGAAGCTCTTGACCTTCGAGAAGAAGTCCTTCGAGGACGGGCTGTTGTCGACGCCCGCCTTCTCGAAATCGCGCAGCAGTTCCTGCTGGCGCTTGCTCAGGTTCACCGGCGTCTCGACCTGCACCTCGATCATCAGGTCGCCGGTCTGGCCTGCGCGTTGCAGCGCGGGCATGCCCTTGCCGCGCAGGCGCAACTGCTTGCCGGACTGCACGCCCGCCGGCACCTTGACGCGCGAGCGCCCGCCGTCGAGCAACGGCACCTCGATCTCGCCGCCGAGCGTGGCCGTGGTCATCGGCACCGGCACGCGGCAGTAGAGGTTCAGGCCGTCGCGCTCGAAGATCGCGTGGGGTTCGACCTCGATGAAGATGTAGAGATCGCCCGGCGGGCCGCCCTTGACCCCGGCCTCGCCTTCGCCGGCGAGGCGGATGCGGGTGCCGGTTTCGATGCCCTGGGGGATGTTGACGTTGAGCGCGCGGTCCTTGCGCACGCTGCCCTGGCCGCCGCAGGCGCGGCAGGGGTTCTTCACGATCTGGCCCTGGCCGTGGCAGGTGGGGCAGGCGCGCTCGATGGTGAAGAAGCCCTGGCTTGCGCGCACCTTGCCGTGACCGGCGCAGGTCGGGCAGGTCTGCGGCTGGGCGCCGCCCTCGGCGCCGGTGCCGCTGCACGCGTCGCATTTGGTCGAGCCGGGGACCGAGATCGTGGCCTGCTTGCCGCGGAACGCCTCGTCGAGGCTGACCCGCAGGTTGTAGCGAAGATCGGCGCCCCGCCGCACGCCGCCCGGGCCGCGCCCGCCGCGCCGGCCGCCCATGAAATCGCCGAACAGGTCCTCGAACACGTCCGAGAAGGCCGAGCCGAAATCGCCCGGCCGCCCGCCTGCGCCGGCGCTGGCACCGGTGCCGGCCTCGAACGCGGCATGGCCGAACTGGTCGTAGGCGGCCTTCTTCTCGGGGTCCTTCAGCACGTCGTAGGCCTCGTTCACCTCCTTGAACTGGGCCTCGGCCTCGGGCTTGTCCTGGTTGCGGTCGGGGTGGAGTTCCTTGGCCTTGCTGCGATAGGCCTTTTTCAGCTCTTCGGCCGAGGCGCCGCGGGCAACCCCGAGCACATCGTAGTAGTCACGCTTGGCCATCGAGTATCCCTTGGGTCTTGCCGCCATCCGTGCCTGGCGCAGGTCCGCGCCCCTCGGCCCGGGTGAGGATTGGAGTCAGCCGAGCCCGCTCGGCCACCACATAGCCATTCGCCTGCTCGAGCGCCAGTGCCGGGGGAATGTCGCGGCGGCCGCGCCAGAGGGCGACGGCGATGTCCCCCGGGCGCGCTGTGGCGCCCGAGGTGGCTTGCCGCGCCGCCGTCGCCGCGCCCGGCCCCATCGCGATGCGGCGGTGCCGGGCAGTCGGGGCGGGGCGGGCGCGGCGGCCCGAGGGCGGATGGGCGGGTTCGGTCATGCCCTGACGGCGCGCGGTCAGGACTGCTTCTTGTCGTCGTCGACCTCCTCGAACTCGGCATCGACCACGTCGTCGGCCGCGTCGTCGGTCTCGCCCGACCCCGTCGCCGCGGCGGCTTCGGCCTCGGACTTGTAGATCGCCTCGCCCAGCTTCATCGCCGCCTCGGCCAGAGCCTGGGTCTTGGCCTTGATCGTCTCGGCATCCTCGCCGTCGAGCACGCCCCTGAGCGCGGTCATCGCGTCGGTGATCGCGGTGCGGGTGGCCTCGTCGACCTTGGCGCCATGCTCGGCCAGCGACTTTTCGGTGGCGTGGATCAGGCTCTCGCCATGGTTCTTCGCCTCGACGAGGGCGCGGCGCTTCTTGTCGGCCTCGGCGTTCTCCTCGGCCTCGCGCACCATGCGGTCGATGTCGGTGTCGCTGAGCCCGCCCGAGGCCTGGATGGTGATCCGCTGCTCCTTGTTGGTGCCCTTGTCGCGGGCCGAGACGTTGACGATGCCGTTGGCGTCGATGTCGAAGGTGACCTCGATCTGCGGCAGGCCGC